>NZ_RZSW01000048.1:0-20354 GCF_003997375.1 Mesorhizobium sp. M5C.F.Ca.IN.020.29.1.1
CAACTGAAGACCGTTGATCACTGCGCCGGCGATCTGTTGCGCCTGACCACCAAGCCCGCCAAAGGAAAGTGTCCCGCCGCTGAGAACCGATCCGAACGATGGCGCGGAGGCGATCGACATTCCCCCGCCGAGCCCCTGTTGGCCGATGCCGAGTGATCCGTTTCGCGTCCCGGAAAGTGCCTGCAGGGTCTCCTTCGACTTCTCAAGGATGTCCTCGTTGCTCTTCATGATTGAGTTGGTGTTTTCGGCGTTTTCTCGCGCGACATCCAGATTGGCGCCGTCGATAACCGCGATTTGCGCATTGCCGAGCACAGTAGACGCGACCAGGAATAGCGATGCTGCAACAGTCCGTTTCATAACGGGGGCTCCTTTCACTCTATTGCGCGTTGCGTTGCATGATTTCCAAAGCACCCGCCGCCGCGTTGGCATTGGGAACCAGTGTGGTTTCCTCCGCGCCGCCCGATCCCGTGACGCGTTTGGCGCAGCCGGACCACAAATGCTCCGGCACCTCCAGCCTGCCCAGGATGACGGGATCGCACGAGAACGGGTTTTCCGTGCCCTCACTGGTGCCGAATTTTGACACCTGAGAGAGCTTGGTGTTGCGCTGCAGAAGACGGCCATTCAGCAGCTCGTTCACCGCTGCGGAACCTTGGATTAGCTGGTTGAGCAGGTCAGCATTCAAACTGCGCGCCGTGGAGTTTTCGTCCCAGGCATCCATGTATTCTTCCTTCATCCCGACACCCGCCGCCAACGTGTCGATGAGCCTGGAATACTGCGATCGCTGCGCACCGCTTGCTTCGAGCCCCGCAGCCGTCTTGTTGACGGCACTGACACCGCCAGTCTGTGCGGCACCGGCAGCGGCGGTGCCGCTAACCTCGATGCTGAAGGGCGGCGGGGCGGCAGCCGGCGCTTTACCGGACCCCGCATACTCATTGAAGTATCCATGCCAGCGCCCGACGCCAGCCGACCAATTGGCCTGTTCGGCCGCCGTTGAACCGTTGTAGTAAGAGGCGAGGCATGCGTAATTCGTGCCGCCGCATTTCTTGACCGCCTGGCTCAGCAGCTTCACCCCGCCCTCGACATTCTGCTCGTTGATGTCGCGATCGAAGCCGAGGCCGCGGCCCGTCCTCTTGGTGAGCTGCATCGCGCCTTTCACGCCGGTATGGCTGCCGGCGCACGTGTCGAAGCGCGCTTCCTGGTAGGACACGGACAGCGCCAATCCTTCCGAAATGCCATACTTCTTTGCGTAGTGCCGGATGAGAGACACATTGCCCGCATCGCGTGCGAGCGCCTGTTGCGGCGAGCGCCGGAACATTTCGTTCCGGTATTTGTTCGAATAGGTGCAGACGACGGCCTTGCGCTGTCCAGTTTCAGACTTCTTGTCCTCATTGGAACTGCCGTTCTGGAACTCATCTTTTTTCCGCTCGACGAGGTTGGGATCGTCTTCAACAGCGATTTGTGCCAGACCAATGCTCGGGGCGATGAGCATCGGCGCCGTCACGGCCGTTGCGAACAATACGGCCGTCGGGCCGGCTCTAAGCTGCCTGCTCATCCGCTTCCGTCTCCCATCCACAAAAATAGGGGAGCCACTCGGTCGGCTCTTCGCCATAGCGCTTGCGCAGCTCCTCACACTCGCGAACTGTCTTTTCGTTGCCCGACAGGACCTTCACCAAGTCCGGCATTGTCGAAAGGTCGAGTTTGGCGACGATCGAATCCGACGCATGCTTCACAAGAAACGCGCGGCTTTCCTTCGCCGTCTCCCTGACAAACCGAAACTCCTTGGAAGTTAAGGTGAACCGTCTGCGGTACGACTCCTGATCAGCCTTCGGGTTCGGGAAGAAAATGTTGGTGGAGGTTTGCTCAATCAGCGTGTTCGAGATTGCCGACCTTGCGACATCGTCCGCGGATTGGGTGCCAAAGCCGACCACGCCGTTGCGCTTGCGGATCGTCTTCAACAGGTCCTTGATGAATTCGACGAAAACGTCGTCATCCAGGAGCTTCCAGCCTTCGTCGAGGAATACCAGGAACGGATCGCCGTTTATCTCCTGGTCGATGCGGAAAAACATATAGAGCAGCGCCGCCGTGCGGATTTTCGGCTCGTTCAGGATTTTGGTCATGTCGAAGCCGATCACCGCCGACGAGAAGTCGAGTTGGTCGGTCGCATTGTTGAAGAGCCAGCCTCTGCTCTTCGTGTCGAGCCACGGCTCGAGCCGTTGTGTCAGGTCGTTCATCCCCGGTTGCAAACGACCGCGCAGGACCTCCGGCAGCATCGAAAAGACGCGCCGCTCTTTCGGAATCCTGAAAATCTGGTCGACCGCATCGCCGATCACGCGGATCTCGGCGGGCTCCAATGTGCCGTTGTCAGGCTTCAGCAGATATTGGAGCAACGTATCGACGAATGACCGGTTTTCCGGCGTGTCATCCAGCTGCAGGGGCGCGAACCCGGTCTGAACACCGGGCTGCAGAACTTCATAGCGGCCGCCGAGCGCTCGCACGAAGATTTCCGCGCCGCGATCCTTGTCAAAATATACGCAGCGCGGCCGAGGCTCGACCCTCATGCTTTGAGCCAGCAGAAAGGACATCGCCACAGTCTTGCCCCAGCCGGTCGGGCCAAAAACCGTGAAGTTTCCCACGTCGTCGACATGAAAATTGAAATAGTAGGCCGTTTGGCTTGTCGTCTCGAGCAGGGCGATCGGACGTTTCCAATGCAGGCGGTCTTTCTGGCCGGACGGAAAATTATGTCCCGAAAACAGACCCGCGAAATTCATCGACGAGATCAAGGCCTTGCGTGCGATGTAGCTGAAATTCCCGGGCAGTTGCGCCCAAAAAGCAGGCTCCATGTTCAGGCGCTCACGAACCGGAATGATCGCCAGACGCGACATTTCCGACTGCACGTCGGAAATCGCCTTGTTGAGCTCCGGGACTGACCGAGCGACCACGCAAACGGTCAGATGATGGTCGCCGAACACGACTTCGCCTTGCGCCAGCTTGTCCATGCCGTCGTGAACGGATTGCTCGACTGAGGTGCCCCCTTCGTCAGACCCGACAACCTGTCGACCGATCTTGCGGATTTGGCCCATTGCGGCAACGCGGTCCTCCAGGGCGAAGGACTGTGTAATGATGATCTCATGAGGCAGGCGAAGAAGCCCGTCTAGGCCGCCCGGCGTTGTGTAGGGGGGATACTCCTTCATGGAGATCATCGCGGCCAATTTCGAACTGGAGGGCTCTGCCCCCTTGATTTCGATCGCCTCGCGCCCGAACAGCAGTTGCCGCGTCGGGAGAGCCTCAGCCAAGCTCATTCGGGGGAGCGGGACTTCCACCTCATCCGCGCCCGCCAAGATCTTCGCTAGAAATTCCCCAGGCTCCGAAAATACGCTTCCGTTGCGCTCGACCACTCCGAGTTTGCGCGCGCCATAGGCGCCGAAATCCTGCACGATGCTGTCTGTCACATCGTGCAGTTCCTTGAGTGCTTCGGCGCGGGTTTCCTCGCCGGCCGATTGCAAACGAAACTGATCAAAAATCTTGTCCACCCAGCCGATCTTGCCGACCATCGGCCGGCGTATGACCGTCATATAAACTTCGTTGACGAACAGGTTTTTGGAGGACAGCGCCTCCATGTAGCGCGCGTCCAGCTCCGCGACAAACGGGTTGTCGAAGCTGCCTTCGATCTCCGGCGTGATGTGGCGACGGATGATCGTCGCATAGACGGCAAAGCGCGACGACGAGAGATTGCGGAATGTGGTGTTGCGGTTCAGGACCCGGGCGTTGAGCTCAGACTGGTCCATCGTCTGGAACGGCAGACCGCCCATGCGGATGATGCAGGCCAGAAACCCCGCCTTGGTCACCAATGCATTATCATCCACATGACGTAAAAAAGGGACGTGTTCACTCACGCCCTGCTCTTTTTTGCGTTGCTTACCGTATTTCAGATCAGCGTTGACGCTCACGGAGAATAGCTCCTGGCTCCCCAATACGAGGTGTTTCCCATCGCCCGCTTGGTCAGAAAAAGGCGCTCGAAAATATGAAACATGTGAATGTCGCGTTGACACAGATAGGCCGACACCCCGTGGCCGATCACGGCCACGAGGGGCGGAAGCAGAATGTTGCTGGTGGCGATGAAAAACACGACGCCGATCAAACCGTTCAGCCAAAAAATCTCGTAACGCACCCCCAACACCATCAAGGGGCGCGTTAACGCGAGGCTCACAGGCTCGGCCGTCGGCAGGTCGTCTTCGTTGTCGTGCATGTCTTAGCTCGAGGCGGTCTCACGGATTGCGTCGACCAGTGTTGAGGCGCCAAACACGAAAGCGATGCCGACGACGATCGAGAACGCCAGCGGCCAGGCCAGGCGGCCGGTCATTGCCATAAACCCGAGGAAGCAGACCGCGATGATCGCAATAGAGCGCGCTATGTTGCCCTGCAGGACGCCGACCAGCCAATCGAAGACTCCTTCGATTGGCGCCGCGTCCTGAGCGAAGGCGGCGACCGGCTGCAAAATCGTGGCGATTGCAACGGCAGCCGTGAACTGCAGCGTGAATTTACTCCACTTCAATAACATGTCCGTCCTTCCACGCATTTTCGAGTTTCCCTTCTCCATTGACCTCAGACACGTTCGCCGGCTGCGACGAGCCGACCATGGTTGACAGCTTCCAGCGGTTGAGAACCTTGATGATGTAGCCGGCTGTCTCCGGAAACTCCGGAATGCCCTGGCTCTGACGAACGTTTGCAGGCCCAGCATTGTATGCGGCGAGCATCAACAGTGGGTCGCCGAACTCACCGTAAAGCTGCTTCAGATATTTGATGCCGCCGCGAACGTTCGCCTCGACATCACACCTGTCACGAACGCCAAGATCGCCCGCCGTTCCCGGCATCAGCTGCATGATCCCCACGGCGCCTGCCGACGATTGTTTGCGCGCCGCGCCATGCCGGCTTTCCACCCAAGCCACCGCATCGGCCAGGTCAGCATCGACACCTTCCTCTGCTGCCACCGCGCGCACGAGGTCGCTTACGGCCTTGCTGTCGACTGCCGGGCACTCGGTTGCCGCTGGCAACTGGGTCTCAGGCGACTGATGACTCAACTTCACGGTGTGCGCGGCAGGCTTTTCGTTCTGAAACGCCGCTGCCATGCGGGCTGCTACATTTATCGGTTGTAGAGCCTGCCGAGGGACGGCATCCTGCGCATGGCCCTGTGTTGCTAGCGCACCCCCCGCCACAAGAATTCCGACGAACGAAACTCTGGCCATTGCGTCGCTCCGGTTATTACTTTAACTTACGTCATAACCGCGGCAATCCCGCTCGTCAACAAGCGACTACAACCATGGCTTTCTTTCTCGTCGGTAATTCGCCCCTTTTGCTGCTGATCATAGCGCGGGCGACCTCAGCGCGTCCAAGCCGCCCGTGTTGCGCCTTCGGCGCTGCCCGCGCCAGCCGCTTGACGCTTTCGGTCAGCCGCGCACAAATGCAGCCAAAACGGAGAATACCGTCATGAAATTGATCGTTCCCGCCTTGGTTGCCGCCGCTGCCTCGATGAGCGCCGCATTCGCCCAGGACGAGCCGTCACCGTTCGCCGAACCGAGCGTTCAATATCTTAGCCAGTTCGCAGAACCTCATAAGAAGGTCTTCGTTCTCGAGCGCTATGATGCAACTGGCAAGCTCGTCGCTCGCGACGTCGACGAGATTTCATCTCCCGTCGAAATCATTGACGCGACCCATCGCAAGATCAACGGCGTCGAATATGTCTTGCGCGGCCTGACGTCCTGCCCGTCCAAGAAGGTCATCTACAATCGGGTGCAGACGTGGGATTGCAAGGACGCCGCGAAAGACGACGCCGGCGCGATCTACAACAAGCGCGCCAGCGTAATCCTTTGCAAGACGCTGGTCTTGCAATCGACGCCTGGAACGCCTGACCCGGTGTCCTGCTTCGCTCGCGTTGGTGAAGGATCGAACAACGATCCGTTTCTCGTCGCCAACGACGACGACTCCATGGTCTTCCAGGGCTTTGCTGAGATCGCCGTAGACAAGGAGGGCAAGCCACTTCGCCCCGATCTCCTCGAGTCGGCCGTCATGGGAAAGGAAATGGGACTTGGCGATTCGAGCCAGTAATATTCTTTTGACGGCGACTGTAATCGCCGCGATCCTTCTTCCGGCCCACGGGCAGGAGGTGGCGCCGAGCTTCGCCGTCCCCAAGAACATCACGTTGCAGACCGGCGACACCTGGGAGTTCAATGGCCAGGTCTACCGCCTGTATGGCGTCCAGTCCTGTATACGCGGCAGCATCGCTATCGACGCCGCCGGCAATAAGCGGGACTGCGGAAGCCTTTCGCTGGCTCAGCTCGGAGGCTTGTTCCAGACGGCGACCGTGACTTGCCAACCGATCGGGCGAGCGCGGGACAACGCGATTTTCGCAGTTTGCGCCGCTGAGATCGACGGCTCGACGATCGACGTTGGCACTGCGATGATTTCTTCGGGCTTCGCCTTTGCGGCAACCTACCCGGATGGCAACGCCGTCAATATGAGTTATGTTGTTGCGGAACTGACGGCGAAAGGCGCCGGCGAGGGCTTGTGGGCTTATAAATTCCCGCACCCCGTCCAGGCGCTTCTGCAGATCTCGCAGCCCGCGGCTACGAAAGGAGCTGGCCAATGACCATGCCAGATTCTCAATACAACCGCCCTATGACAATCGTGCAGGCGGAAGGGCTAGAAGCGCAAAAGCAAGCTGAACGCGATCTCGCCGATCTCCACAGCGGTAACGGTTGGGCTGTAGCCGCCATCATTTTCCTTCTGGCGCTCACGTGGCTTTGCAATCAATTTCCCGCTCTAGGCGCTTTGCTCCTTAGTCTTTGGTATTCATGAACAGCATCACATCCTCTGCCATCGCTCTCGTGATCGGTATCGCCATGGGAGTTGGCGGGACCTACGCCCTAACATCGTCGGCGCCGGGAAACTCCCAATTGGAAATTCCCACTGAGGAAGAAGCTCGCGCGTCGCTTCAAGCCGCGAAGCCCAATGACTGGCCGAATCTGCAATTGTCGTTGGGGCAATGCGACAAAGACACCCTGGGACCCGGTGTACGATGCGCCGTTGACGTCACTTATGACGGTCTCGGCGGCCAAAGGAAGAGACAATCCATCGTCGGCTTTTCTCAAACCCCGAGCGGCTGGATGGCCTCGCTCTATCAATAGCCGTCATGACCTGAAAACGACTGCAAAAGCGTCTCCCAGTCCTTCTCGTCCAAACCGCTCGCACCGTCGCGCAGCAGCGTCCGCACATAGGCCGCCTTGGCGGCTACATCGATCATTGACGTAGCTCTGAAAGCCAACAAAGCGTGTCGCGTGGAGGCACGGATGAGCGGCGGCTACGGATACGGAGACAGCGATCCCGTCGAGGAGTGCGGGTGCTGCGGCGGCCTGGCGCGGGCCCGTCGGCGTCGGCTATGCGCAGGTCTCGGAATACCATGCACCCAATGCGGGGCGTCGCCCACGACGGTGCGCGACGGGCGGGACGGTACGTCGTCTCCTGGGAGCAGCCTTCCTCGCCGTCGTCCCTCGGAGAGGTCGTCACGGGATACCTCATCCTGTAGCGCGCATGCAACGGCCGGATGAGGCATCCGCGTTTCGGCTGGACGAAGAAGCGGGTGTTTCTGCCACTTCTGCGCCGGCCGGCGCGCGGATATTTGCCGAGGCTTCTTCGCCGCCGCAATCAGGATCACGCATGCCCGCCAGCCTCACAATCCGCCCCGTCCTCCGGCAGGACTACGACAAGTGGCTCCCGCTCTGGGAGGGCTACAACGAATTCTACAAGCGTGTCGGCCCGACGGCGGTTCCTGACGAAGTCACGCGGATGACCTGGGGCCGGTTCTTCGACGCTTACGAACCCGTGCACGCGCTGGTCGCGGAGCGTGACGGAAGGCTGGTCGGGCTGACCCACTACCTTTTTCACCGCAACACCACCGCGATCGCGCCCGTCTGCTACCTGCAGGACCTGTTCACGGCACAGAACGAGCGCGGCGGGGGCGTCGGCAGAGCGCTGATCGAGGGCGTCTATGAGCAGGCGCGGCTTGCCGGCTCGCCGCGCGTTTACTGGCACACGCACGAGACGAACCAGACCGCGATGCTGCTCTACGACAAGGTGGCGGAGCACTCCGGTTTCGTCGTGTATCGCAAGCAGTTCTGAGTTCCTTTACCCGAGCGCGAACATCTGGCTCCGGATCGCCGCCCCGGACCGGTGACTTGACGTGCTGCCCATTCCTCAGGCTTAGTCCTGTCGCAGAGCCTGCGGAACGGAGCGCCAACCGCCATGAGTGTAGCCTGCGCCAGCCACACTTTCCCGCAGCGCGATGTGCGATTGCTGCCTGCTGCTCTCGCCGGTCTGTTGGTCTCGCTGGGCGCCTTTGCCGCCAGCTTGTTCTTTTCCTGGGCGGCGACCGCGGAGCCGGTCTTCCTTCCCGGCGCACATTGGGGGCTGACGCCGCCGCCGGGCTTTACGGTCGAGACTCGGCCGCACGCGATGTTCGTCCACCCTGCCGGAGCGATAATCATAGTCGTCACTACGGCGCAGCCGCACGACCCTTCCCGTTTCGCTGCGGTCGGGTCGGTTGTGGGATCAGGCGCGGATCAGGGCCGTATCGTGGCCATCGACGAGATCCAGGTCGGTGGCCGGCCGGCTCATCTGATGCGGATGCGTATGGCCGCCGCGGATGCGATGGCTCTGCTGGTGCGCGGGGAGTCCAGCGGTACCGTCTCCGCGACGATTTTCGACGAGGCCCGTCCGACAGTGACCGACGCCGCCGTGCGTGATGCCCTTCTCTCCACAGTCGAGCGCATAATGTCGCCGGCCGAGCAGATTGCCGCGCTGCCGATCGATATTGCCGATTTCGGCGGGCTGCGAATCACGGTGACGCTCTCCAACAGCGGAGTGATGATGACGGACGGGCCCAGCAACGAGTCGGATTCCGCCCCCGGCCAACCGTTTGTGACCGTCGTCGCTTTGCCGCCGGAGGCGGCCGATGGCTATCGTTTGGCGCGCGATCCCGATGCGTTCGCGAACCATATCGAAAGCGTTTACAAGGGCGTCCGGGTGACGGGCCGGCAGAGCGGACAGGGCGCGAACGGCCCGCACATCGAACTTGTATTTCGCCAGGAAACCGACAGTTTCGTCCGGCCGGGCGTCGCGTGGTCTTTCGTCAGCGGCCGAACGCTGGTGCTTGTGGTCGTCCAACTGGCCGCCGACCAGCAGAACGCGGCGGCGGATCGATTCGTAAGGCTTCGCGACAGCATCTCCGAGAGATAGCACGGCTCTCCGCACCTGCCTGCCTGCGTTGCCCTCGGCGGACCGATCCGCTAAACGTCGGCCTCGTTCGCAAACCGGAGCCTCAGGGCCGCCCATGAACCTGGCCGACACGATCCGCAGCACGCTTGTCCCGATCCACCGCGAGGGCTACCCCTTCATCGCCGGATTCACCGTGGGTACGCTGGTGCTTGGTCTGGTCTGGGGACCGCTGTTCTGGATCGGGTTGATCCTGACCGGCTGGTGGCGGTTGCTACCGAATGGCGGGAATCCAATCTGAAGACGCTCCTGGAACAAAAGGACGAAATCCAGTACGGCTCGAGGGCGAAGACGCGCGCCGATGCCGAGAGGTCCCTTGAAAGGCTAGAGGAGTTCGCCGATTGGGCGGAGGAGATGTACGCCCGATAGGAACGGACTGTATCCGAAGGGGCACGGCGTCTGGGGAGTTGGCTTCATGCCCTTAGGCAGCATCCTGACTGGCTGGGTGCCTCTCAGGCGCAGCCTGTCATTTGGTGGCGGTTGCTACCGAATGATGGAAAGATGGCTGGAACCATCGTCTTCCTCAGCTACTTGAAAAAGCGCGAGTGATCCGCTCCATCAGTCTTTCCAGCGCCTGTTTGTGAAGCTCGTCGCGAGGAACGCGCGCAAGGAAATCGTCGATCGACATCCAATCGGCCTTGTTCGATGGCGCGAATTCTACATAGAGGTGCAAAATCGCCGGCTCAAAGACCGCGCGCCAGCATCCTCGCGGTTCTCCGGCAAGCACACAGATCATGATCCTCGGCCTCCCTAGCTCGTCAGCAGCAGAGACTTAATGAACTCGACTCTGGCTGAGCCGTCGATCGCAAGAAATGAGTATTGACAGGGGTTGCGACGTGGACGCTGGGCGCTTGCATCGTGTGATTTCCGGCTGCCGCTAGACTCCCGCAATTGCTCGACGGCCGCACCCGATACCTCCCGGCCGTCTCCATCCCTCAGGTGTTTGACGGGCAAGCTACGATGGCCCCCTCCCCTTTCCTTTCCACATTGTCGAACGGAGAAGAGCCTGCATGTGCTCTGCCAAGTCGAGCTCGCCGCGCGCCTCGAACTTCAAAAGATATCGGGCCTTGGCCCGGCGATCACCTTCCCTGACCGCAGGATAGGCGCAGACAGCCAGCAGTGCCCTTTCCTCGGCCCGGCTGGCTCTGTCGTGTTCGCGATTACTGCCGTCCCTTTCTTGGATTGCCTTGCCGAACGCCGCGTACGTTGCCTTGTGCGCCTTTATCAGCGCCCGCAGGTCGCGCGACGGTTCCCGGTCCCGGCGTCGCGGCTCTGTGGCGTAAGCCGTTGCCGCACCCATCGAGGCGATGACGGCGCTGCCGGAGCTGAGAAGCAAGGCGCGGCGGTTGATCCTGGACATGGTGAACTCTCCTCTTCACTTCATGGCAGGCTGGCAGATCGGTGTCGTAAACACCGGCCGACCGCTCTCACCGTAGCACGACAGTTGGCGCGTTCCTGTCAGGATGGTTCGCACTGTCGTCCGCTGCCGCCGCGACCTTTCCATGGGCTGGCCGCGAGTGGCGCTTAGAGGCTCGTCAGCCTGTTGAGACGGTTTGTCACAACGATCTCACGCCATGGAATACCGTCTTTCGAGCGGGCCTGCCGGTGGCGTTCATCGATTGGGACACCGCGGCACCAGGGCCTCGCGCCTGGGACCTCGGGTTCATTGCCTGGCGTTGGGTGCCATTCTGGCGTGACACGAAGTGTCGAGCACACGGACTCCCGACCGGCGTCGCCGAAAAGGCCCGCCGCTATCGTTTGCTGCTCCACGCATACGGTTTCGAACCTGAGGTTGGTGTCTTGCAAGCGGGAATCGAGCGGGTGCGGCAATTTCAGGAACACATGTGGAAGCTCGTCGCCAACGGTTCTAAGTGGCAGGTGGAGCTCGCTCGTCGAGGTGTACTAGACGAAGAGGCGCTTGAGATCGCCTGGATTGAGGAGCACGCTGCAGCGCTTGTAGGGTCGTGACCTGCAGCGATGAAGGTCTGCTTCTGGCGCTGCCTGTGCATTCCGGCAGTCGGCTCAGACAGCAAGATTCCACTCTTCGTTTTCTGGCAGGCACCTTTGGCGTCCGCACGCAAGCTTAGGAGAAAGCGCCGGCGGCCACCGGGGTACTATTCACAAACGACTGCAACAGCAGATTCCAATCGGCGTCTTCCAATCCGCTGTCGCCCTCGTTGAGCAACCACCGAAGGTGCTCGGCCTTGGCAGCGCAATCCTCGATGCTTTCGACCGCAAATCGAAGCATCTCGTCCCGCGCATGCTCTTCCTGGGCAAGGAGCTCGTTCAGTCGCATCTCGAGCCGCGCTGAAAACCGACTTTCCGTCTCGCACTCGACGAGACGCCGACACAGACGCTCCACCTGCTCTCTCAGCTGACGATGCCGTAGAAGTATCGTTGTGAGCGGCCTTTCAGTGATAGGATCCTCAATGCGTTCACCATTAAACGTTATCACGGCCAGAGCCATATCGCGCATCCTCCTTGTGGGGTGAGAAGCTACGTTGGGCGTCCCTCGCCCGCTCCAAGGAAATGATTTCGGCCATGTTCCTTCCCAAAATCAATCAGTTGTACGCTTCGTCCGGGGGCGCATGTCCAAAGCTTGGAAGCGCGTTTCGTAGTTGCATTGAGTTGATAAAAACGTTGATTGAGGACGAAGGCACGATAGGATACGAAGCCTAGCGAAACGGAACGAAATCAGAGCCTATAAGTCATTGTTTAGGAACGGAAAGTTATTTCTCCCTCCGCCGAGAGACGGGAGTGATTTCAAAGAATTATTCAAACGATTGGCGGCGGCGGGTGCGGGTCGGCCGTTGGGCAAAGACGGGTTTCCTGCGGGCCCATGGACGCCCGAGCTTCTTGCAGAGGCGATTTCACGGATTGATTCCAACCGGGCTGGGGTCGATCTGCGAACGGTGCAGCTTTGGTTTCAAGAGAACGAGAAGGGAATTAGCACTGCCAACATTCGTTGGCTGGCGAGGATTTTTGGATGCGATGATCCGGTCGCAACTAGCGAATGGCAGATGGAGCTCAGTGCGGCGCAATCGCGGTTATCGGCCAAGAGACGAGAATGGAAGAGAGCCGGAAGCAGCGTTGCACAGGAGATTCCAGATACGGCACTGACTGCGACCTTCGATGACGAGACAGACTCTCCGGCAGAGCTGACACGGGATACTGACGCCAAGGAGCCGAGGGGGAGTTTTAGTTTGGCGAGGAAATCGGAGGCGTTTTTTAGTCACGGATCTCCCCTGAATTTGCCGGCGTCGGTGTTTGCCGGCATGACCGCCCTCGGCTTTTTGTCGTACATCATTGGTATCCACAACGTCACCTACGAGCGAGCGGACGGGCTCGTTAAGCAGGTTGGATTCCTTTGGGCCGCAAATTGGACACTCGACTTTATGGTGTTCTTACCGCTGTTTTTCTTCTTCGTTATAGAGTTGCTGGTCTTCTGGAAAAGTGAGGGTCGCAGAAAGCTCGCAGCGCGGGGCGATGAGGTGGAAAGCGACGACGCCTGGTTGCGCAACGTTGACGCTTCCTCCTACACATATTGGTCGGTTTTTTTGATTTGCTTGCTGTTCGCGGGTCTTTTTCAATGGATCGGCGTGTCCTTGATCCCGTTGATGAAGGGCGGTGGCAACTATGCCATGGATTGGGGAAAAATAGCTCTTGTGCGTCCTGAGGTCATATCTGTCCCCGAAACAGTCATTTTTACGGGGCTCGCTTACCTATACATGTGCCTGGTGTTTTATCTTTTCTTTGTAGGTCTCATTTTGCTCTATACGGTTGTTCATGATCTTTGGAGAATTGGAGACGGATTGAAGAAGCTGCCGCATGTTGATCATCAGCAAGAGCTCAATGAAGCCGGCCTCACAGTGATGCGTGGGGTTTTTCGGTGTACTGTTTTGGGGGTTCTGGTCGCCATATGGATGAAGGTCCAAAGCTCTTATCTGGCATCCAGTGGGGAGAATATTGTGGCGTGGTTGGTCGGCGATATGTCTTCGATGTTCCAAGGTCGCGATGATGTGAGCACCGGGTTCCACTATCGTATGCCGACGCATTACAGCAGCCTTCTTATCGTTATTTCGACCTGTTTTGTATTTCTGTATGGCTCCATCCGATTAGGTGTCGGAGGTCGATTTCATGCGCCTTTGTGGAAGATGTCGGCGGTCGTGGCGTTACTTGTTGTTAGCTACTTGTTGATCGATGCGTTTGCCGGCTTTTCCACCCTTCTGGCCATTTCAGTGCTAGTCGCACTATACGGCCTGTTCGATCCAGGATTAGGCCGCTGGCGAGCGAGCGAGTTAGGAAACAATCAGAGTGTTTCATAGTTGGCTCGATCGTTGGGACGAACGCCGGGCCCTTCGCGGAGAGGAAGGGAAGAAACCAACGGATTTCGTCCTTGACGCGGAACGCGCCTTTCCAGGTGCGAAGAAGATAACAAGTATCGAGGAATTCTGTGCCCTTGCGGACCAAGCCGTGGCTGATCCAGCCTTTTTCGATGAGCCGAGCGGGAGCGATCAGGGTTTTGAAAGGCAAGGCGGGTGGCTCAAATTTCCATCGGACATTTTTACTGACATCGAAGAGAACAATGTAGTCTGGGCGAAAATCACAGAAAGCGGTTCGTTCGATCAGGCGATGGTGATTTTTCACCATTGGAATGCAAGCGCCCGGAATCGTCAGATTGCCAACTTTTTCTCGCAGCGTGGCATCACGGTTGTCGAGATTGCTATGCCTTATCACTTCGAACGCAGCCGTCCCGGCTCCGTGCACGCCGACTATATGCTTAGCCCTAATCTCGGTCGAACGATCCAATCTGTAAGGCAGGCAGTGTTGGATGGGCGAAAACTCATACGTTGGTTGAAAAGCGAAGGCTATCGAGAGATTTCGGTTCTCGGAATGAGCTTAGGTTCCTGGGTTGCGGCCATAGTCGCGGCACACGACTTGGCTGTGTCAAAAGCCTCGTTGTTTCTGACGGCGGGGAGTCTAGCGGATATGGTTTGGACGGGCCGCGCGACACGATCGATACGCGATAGCCTTGAGCCTGAGATTGCGCTGACCGATCTCAGAAGAGCCTGGGGTCCACTTAACTTGGAGAATTACGCGCATAGTTTGGCACGGCCTGATCTCGATCTTCAGGTTGTGTTGGCTAAGAGAGACAAAGTGGTGTTGCCAGAGCTATCGGAGAGGTTCATGCAGAGGCTGAAGGACGCCGGGGCTAGGCCAAATATTTTGGAATTAAACTGTGGTCACTATTCGCTCGCCATGCCGCCTTACATTTTGTTGGCCGGTTTGAGCTTGAAGCGGTTACTAAGGCGCGCCCGTTGAGCGGTTTCCGTCGTCTGCTGACCAGTCGGCCCGGCGAGCATGAATTTGGCGTTGGCCGGTCAGTGCACCAGCAAATTCTCTGGTAGTCGTCACGACACGAAAGTGATGAATCTGGGGTTGCCCGACGCGGCGATTGGCTGGTATCGATTGGACGGGAACAGTTCCCCTAGCGGCGAAAATTTCATGCCGGCGCAACGGCGGCAAGGCTCAGCTGCGTATCCCACACCGTTCTTGATCACGGCGGCGTCGCGATCGTTTTCGAGCGCCTGCAGCCCGACGCCGTGACACGATACGCAAGGCACGCTGCCTTGCTGATCCTTGCCAAGTTCAGCGGCCCACCATCGCAGTTCCCGACGCTGCCTTCGGGTCAAACTGTCCGGTGTCATCCCTTTGGCATTCCCGCCGATTCTGGAAGGCAAAAAACGCCTTGCGTGATCGAAAGCACGACCCCTCCTTTCGGTTCGACAATGGCTCCCGTCCAGGCTTGCGAGTAAGTGCGGCTCGCATCGACCGCCGTCAACCACAGGACGCGGTTGTCCGCCAGCTCGACTTTCACCTCCGCCTGCAGGGGACTGTCATTGACCGTCTGCCGGTAGTGTCGCTTGATCTTCACCGTCCCGTCGGGAAACAGCGCACGGCTGTTTTCATATTCGATCTCGAACTTCACACCGCCTGCATCGCCGATTTTGCAAGTCCCGTCTCGCTCACAGATCGTGCGGGCCGTCGCTTCGCACGTCCAATTATACCCTGACTGCCACATCGGATTGCCTGCCTGCGCAAACGTGAATCCGGGCACCAGCAGAGTGATGATCGCTGCGGGGGCGATCGCACGCATTCGAAAGAGTGACACGCTGTCATTGTTCATGGTTCTTCCGGCCCGTTTACCTCAGTCGTCGGCGTGACCAGCAACGGCCCTTGTCGCCGATGAAATCCAGTGCTGGCGCTGTTCTGATAGAACGCCAGCGTCATCGCTGCCACACCAACGCAGCGTCAATCCCCTCGCGCTCTGCGCGTTCGCGCAGTTCCTCAAAATACATGTCCGCGATCTGTTGGGCGTCGCTCATGCAGCAATGTTAAAGTATCAACTCCTTTGTCGCTAGAGGGGAAAGGCGGGCTCTGCCCCCTCTCCCCAAAAAGGCGAAAACCGGCATCCCCCCACTCTTCCTCCCCGGCTTCGCCGACTCCGTGCAGGACCGGCTGCGGATCCGCATGCGAGAATCTTGCGCCGGCCCTTCGGTGAGTGGTCCCCCTACCGGTTTTCGCCTTACAGTCACGATCCCGAGCGGCACGCGCGCCGACTGGATCGAGAACAACGTGAACGTTGGCGACAGCTTTTACGTGGAAGGCCGGGTTGGCAAACTCGTCCAACGAAAAGGACGGCAAGACGGTCTACGCGACCGATGTTATCGCGCCGATATTCACCCGCGTCCATCCTCGCTCCGAAGCGAATGAAAACACTGACGACAGCGACGAATAGTTAACGACTGGGGCGGCGAAAGCCGCCCTCCCCTGTGCAGCGAAGGCGATCGGCCGGGAACGGATGCGCCGGGGGCGCAAAGCCGAAACCGCCTCGGCGGCACCGCGTATTCCGAGGTTTTCGGCAATCATGTTTTTACTTTAACTTATGCGTCGTGCCGCTTACCGTGGCAAATCATCGAATCGTAGGAGAACTGATAGGCAAAAAGAAAACCCGGCGCGAAGGCCGGATTTCCAAGAGGTCGTAGCTAGAACGGAACGCCAATTCCGTCGAATTGCCACCAAAAGAAGTTGGCAAAATCTAGCTGCTTCCCCTGACAGTCGCAACAGGAAAATGCGCTTTCGCGCCACGGTTTTCTTTGCCGCAAGCAAGGGAAAGACGTGGTGACCATACACACCGAAATGGCCCAGTGGCTTGCCGACATCACGACGGTCAAGCAGATCGACCACTATCTTGCGCTGGTCTGGCGAGGGCTAGCCGAGGGCGCCTTGAGGGACCAGGAGGCGCAAGAACTAAGCGAGGCCGCCTGTTCGCGGCGCTCCTTGCTGCAAGTGGCCCGCGAAACCCGGTTGCCGCCGGCGCGCACCTACTTTCCGGAGCGTCCGAAATCCAAGCAGTCGCGCCACCAAGCGGCGAGCGGGTCGCGCTGTCCCGTCCGATGGGCGAGGAAACGACGCTTGGGCGATATGGCCGCCCTACCCCCAAATGTGCGGGATCGCTTCACGGAGGGTGAACGGGCCGTGCTTTACATTGTTGCCTCGGATTGCCGTCAGCACGGCTCTTGCGGATCGAGCGTCAAGGAGATCGGCGACCGCGCCGGCGTCGGCGCCACCACCGTACGCAACGCGCTGCGCCGGGCCCGCCATCTTGGCCTGCTCGACATCACAGAGCGCCCGCAGTGGCGCGCCAGGCATCTGCCAAACCTGGTAAAAATCCAGTGCCGGCGCTGGCTCGCATGGCTCGAAAAATTTCGGCCGAACCTCGGCCTTAAATTTTGTCCGACTGGGTTCAAAAAAGCGGCGTCCTCAGGAACCTTCGGCAATAAACAGAAAGGCGGACAGCCTTCTTACAGCCGGACCGGTAGCCCTTCGGGCCGCTCTCAGCGGTTTGCTAGACGCAAACCACCGTCCGGCTGACGGCTGGGAAGCCTAGCCCCACCATTCCGCACCCAGTCGAACCGTTGCAAGGGGCTTTTGAACAAGCCTGCCGGAGCCGCTTGCGCTGAGCAAGGCAAAAATCAGCGCTTGGGGACGCGGCCCAGGAGCAGAGCGGCCGTCGGCACGCCAAGCCCTTTGGCAATCATGCCGATAATCGCCAGCGTCAGGTTCTGTTGCCCTTGCTCGATCTTGTAATAGGTGACGACCGAGATGCCGATCAGGTCGGCAACCTCCTTCTTCAGCATGTCCTTGCGGCTGCGGAAGGCATTTAGCGCGCGCGCGATGTTGTCCTTGATCTGCTGGACGTCGAGCCGCTTCATGGATGGCTCCAGGACTGTCGGCGGCAGCAGCAATTCAGCGACGCTGATTTCAAGGGCCCGCGCGAATAGCGCGACTGTCCCGAGAGTTAGATTCTGCTCCTGCCGCATCGTCAAATAGTAGGTGCGGTAGGAGAATTCCTTGTCGCCGGCAAAGCTCTTGATCAGCGCAACGAAATCTCGATTCGAGAGATTGCGCCGCTGTCGTACTTCTTCGAGTTTTGCCGCTATTTGCGCCTGCATGACATCGCGCTCTGGATTGTCCAAAACGTTTCTCGGATCGTATTTTTCCACCGCCGTCCAACCCCATACAAACCTCCTTTCGCGGTCGCAAGAAATAAGTTAAAGTATAAACTGCGACACCCGTGAAAGGAGCTCCTTTTGACCAAATCTCTGCTCTATGCGGCCGCCATTGCGGCTGGCTCCCTTTACGCCAGCAGCGCGCCGGCATCCGAATGGGGCTGTCAGGTACTGCTGTGCGTTTCCGGGAACTGGCAAGCCACCCCAAGCTGCCACCCGACAATGTACCGGCTCCTCGGGGCCATGAAGCTTCCAGGTTTCTCCTGGCCGACGTGTCCCGCCGCGAGTTCCTCCGCGGCGCGGAAAGACGTCTATGACGACTGCCCGGAAGGTTGGACCGTCGGCTACAGCGACGTCGGGCACGACGGCAACCGCTTAAAACCAAACATGTGCGAGAAGCGCGAGAATCTGTGCTTCAACCATCGCAACGGCAGGCCAATCTTCAAGCCAGTCACCAACCGGCGTGACGGCGACAGTTGCCAGAAGACCATCAGCATGCCGCGGCCGACGCGGACAAAGCCTTGGTACGTCGAGTACACCGACGCCAAGGGCTTGAGGCAGCGGACGTGGTTCAATCTCAACATCTGACTGCTGCTTCCGCCGATTCTATGATGACACTCTAATTGACGTGCGAACGGAAATCGAGCCACCTAATTACAGAAGGTATCCCAATATGCGCAGCATCAACCGTTTCACCGTTGCCGGGAACGTCGGCAGCATCACCAGCTTCAATAAGGCGGTAAAGGTCAGCATCGCTGCCGACCGCCATTGGACCAACGACGCCGGAAAGAAGGAAACCAGGACGGATTGGGTCACCGTCACCGTGTTCGATGATCAGGCCGCGTGGATCAAAGACAACGTTACCAAAGGCCAGCCGGTCATAGCCGAAGGCCGCATAAACAACTCATCCTACGAAAAGGACGGCGAGACGGTCTACACGACCGATCTGGTCGCAACGACGTTCAACGCCTTCCAAGTTGCCAATGCCAATACGAGCGATTGACAGGACGTCCCTCCCCTTCGGCCGAGCGGCGCCCTGGCAGACCATCCGGCAACAAGGATGATTGGTCGTGGAAGACGACTTGCTGGATGTGATCACGGTCGCGACCACTGGCATCGTGTGCTTCTTCATCGCCTTGATTTTGGCTTTTACACTACCCCTGCCACTTCTGTGCGGGGCGCAGGCAGCGCTGCACAGGCGCGCGGTGAGCTCGACCTGGCAGAGCACACGCAGGCTCTTCTCCGCTCGACGATGTGGAAAGAATAGGACCGGCTTCTCCCGAGGCAAGAGCACTGTCAAACCCTGACCCTCTAAGACATTCAAGATATTCTCGGAAACGTGACGACGAAGCAGGCGCCGCCGCCGGACGGCGATTTGTGGTGCACGGTTGCGCCGTGATGCAAGGCGATCTGGCGCACCAGCGATAGGCCGAGGCCCCAGCCGCCGGCCGTCTCGCTGCGGCCCTGTGGTCGGAAGAACGGCTCGAACACCCGCTCGCCGGTACCTTCCGGCAGGCCCGGTCCGTGATCGCGCACCTTGAGCACCACAGAGCCTCCTACGGTTCCCACATGCGCGCTGACCGGCGGACTGCCATGTCTCTGCGCGTTCTGCATGAGATTGCGAACCAGCCGCGTGAGCAGTGTCGGGTCGCCCGACACGACGCCGGGTTCGCCTGAGACGTCGACGCAGGAGCGCGCGCCTTCCTCGGCCGTGAGCGCCAGCAGATCCACCGGCTCCACCCGTTCCAGCTTCTTGATATGGTCGAGCCTGCTGGCAAGCAGGATTTCCTCCACCAGCGCATCGAGTTCGGCGAGGTCGCGCACGATCTCGTCGCGCATCGGGCCGCTTTGTTCTTTAGCGTTGAGGTCGATCGCCATGCGCAGCCGCGCAAGCGGCGAGCGCAACTCGTGGCTGGCATTGGCAAGCAGCGAGCTATGCGCGGCAAGCAGCCGCTCGATCTGCTCGGCGGCGCGGTTGAAGCTCGCCGCCACCGCCGCCACCTCGTCGCTGCCGCGCACGGCGACGCGGGTGTCGAGAGCGCCTGCGCCCCAGCGATCCACGCCCTGGCGCAATGCTTCAAGGCGGCGTGTGAGATGGCGCACGACCGGAAAGGCGGCAAGCCCTATCACCGCGGCGATCAGCGCGAGAAAGGCAAGTGGGCTGCGGCCGGCCGGGCCGAACGGCATTCTCAGCCGCGCCGCGATCACCCTTCCGTCCGGCTGCCGGCTGATCAGCAGGTGATGCCCGCCGGGATGCATCCTGCGCCGGGATCCGAACTCTTGCGGGGGGATCGGCCGGCCGGCCGCTGCAAGCAGCCGACCCTGCGGACCGTAGACGGAGATGTCGGCATCGAAGGCCGCCGAAAGCCGCTCGACCGTCGCCTGCAGCAAGGCGGGGTCGGAGTCCGCCGGCAGCATCGCCTCGATGAAGGCGTCGCGCCGGCCACTCCAGCCGGC
>NZ_RZSW01000490.1:0-4804 GCF_003997375.1 Mesorhizobium sp. M5C.F.Ca.IN.020.29.1.1
ATGCGGGAACAGCGCGTAACCCTGGAAAACCATGCCGGCCGCACGCTGTTCGGCCGGCCGCTCGGTGATGTCGACGCCGTCGCTGTAAAGGCGACCGTCGGTCGGCTGCACGAAACCGGCAAGGATCATCAGGAAGGTGGTCTTGCCCGAACCGGAAGGCCCGAGGAGGGTCAGGAACTCACCGCGGCCGATATCGAGCGTCAGATCGTCCAGTGCACGGAACGAGCCGAAGCTCTTGCCGATCCCGATTGCCTTGATCTCTGCGGCCCGGCCGGGTTGCTGCATCCTGCCTTTGTCCTCAATGCTGATTGAAATCGTAGGCAGGGCGGCGGCTCACCGCAACCGAATAGTTTTCGCCTGACCGGCAAATTTGATTCATCTATGGTGAGGTGTAGTGCCAAATCTCTCCCCTCGAGGGGGAGATGTCGCCGAAGGCGACAGAGGGGATCGCTGCGCGTGAGCGCCAACTTCCTCTTTCTTTGAAAGCCAGACCGGGCCGAGCCCAGCCGAAGCGACTCCTCTGGCCGCTCCGCGGCCATCTCCCACTCGAGGGGGAGATTAACGCTGGTTCTCCGACAGCTTCGACCGCAACCATTCACTGAATACATCCAGCACCGGGTGGCTCGCCTTGGCATGCTCTGAGACGAAGAAGTACGACCGCGGCGAACTGATCGCGATGTCGAAGGGGCGCACCAGTCGGCCTTCGCTTAGCGCCCGGCGGCTGGTCAACTCGTCGCCCATGGCGATGCCCTGGCCGGCGATCGCCGCCGAAAAGACCAGGTTCATGTCGGAAAAGAAGATGCCGCCCTCGATGTCCGGATTCTCGACCTTCGATAGCGCCAGCCACCGCGCCCAGTCCTCGGTGTCGCCGAGATGCAGCAGATTGGCGCGCAGCACGTCCGCCGGCTTGGAAAAGCCGCCGACTTTGTTGAGCAGCGTCGGGCTGCACAGCGGCGTAAACGAGATTTCGCACAATAGCTCGACCGCGCGGTTCGGCCAGTTGCCGACGCCGAAGGCGATGAAGGCGTCGGCTTCGGCATTGCTGACGTCGTCCAGCCGCCGCGGCGTCAGGATGCGCAGCGCGACATCGGGGTACATCTGCCGGAATTCGCCAATGTGAGTGCACAGGAACAGCGAGGCGAAACCCGGCGTGCAGCTGACGCTGAACGAGCCGCCGACGCCGGTGCCGGCGTGGCGAGTCACTGCGTCGCCCAGCACAGTCAGCGCCTTGCGCACGTCGCTGGCATAGCGCTGGCCGCGCGGAGTGAGCGCCACGCCCTTGCCGATGCGCTCGAGCAGATCGAAGCCGAGATCGCGTTCGAGCAGGCGAAGCTGATGGCTGACGGCGCTGCGGGTCAGATGCAGTTCGTCAGCAGCGCGCCAGACGCTGCCGTGACGGGCAAAACTGTCGAGGGCGCGCAGCGCCTGCGTCGATGGAATTCTCAAGAGGTGAACCGAATTTGCATGAGCCGGGAAAACATATCACTTTTTGGCGAGGCGCTTCACTGCTTTCTTCTCGTCCATGGAGGAACCGGTGACGAACTCGGCCCAAGCGACCGCGCTTGCCTGTCTGGATGACATCCAGCCGTCGCTGTCGGCGTGGACGCGAACGATCTTCGATTTCGGCGAGACCGCCTGGCGCGAATACCAGTCGGCCGCCTGGTATGTGGAACGTCTGAAGCACGAAGGCTTTTCTGTGGAGGAAGGCTCTGGCGGCATGCCCACCGCCTTCTGCGCCCATTGGACCAACGGCGCCGGGCCGACCATCGGCATGTATGCCGAGTATGACGCCGTACCCGGCAATTGCCAGGATGCGGCGACAGTGAGGCGTCCGCGCCCGGGCCTCGGCGAACAGGCCGGCGGCCACACCGATCCGCATTCCGGCCTCGGTATTGCCAGCCTTGGCGGGCTTTTGGCGACCAAAGCGGCGATGCAGCGGCACGGCATACCGGGCACGCTGCGCTTCACCGGCGAGCCGGCGGAGAAGGTGCGGGGATCGAAGCCGATTCATGCGGCAAAGGGCTATTATGACGGGCTTGCCGGCATGATCTCCTTTCATCCCTTCTACATGCTGCCGCTCTGCAACACGGCGCGCTGGGACACGCATTGCGGTGCCGCCCACGCGATGATCTACCGCTTTGTGTGCGACGAACCCGAAAATTGGGTTCGCGCAAGCGATGGTGCACCGATTCCGCAGGCGCATTCGGCGGTCAGGGCGCCGGGTGCCAACGACGCGCTCATGATGATGTACATGGCGTCCAAGGCGCTACGCGATTCCATGCTGCCGCATCAGGGCGGCTGGTCGATCAGCGAGGCGATCCTGACGGCGGGGCAGGCGACCGCCGACAATCTGCCGGCGGGGCTGGCCGAGATCCAGTACATGATCCGCGTGCCGACGCTTGCGATGGCCGAGCAGGTGACCGCCGTGCTCGACCGCAATGCGGAAGCCGCCGCGAAAATGAGCGGCTGCCGCCATGAGCGGCACTGGGTGTCGAAGTCGCGTCCGGGGCTGGCCAATCACGCCATGGCTGATATCGCCTATGAGGCGCTGTCGACGGTCGGGCCACCGCGCTGGGAGGAGACGGCCAAGGCGATCGCCCGCCAAATCCAGGTCAATGCCGGCGGCGCGACGACCGACGAGCCGTTCATAGCCGAGATGGAGCACCTGATTGCGCCGCAGGATGCGGAGGCGATCCTGCGCCGCGACTTGCCGCCGTCGCAGCTCAATTCGACCTCGGATGATTACACCGACATGTCATGGCACGCGCCGACGGCGCGGTTCTATGTCGCCCGCCCGGCGCTGCGTTCGCTGAACGGCCACGTCTATCCGTCCTGGGCGATGAACGCGCTGGGCGGTATTTCCGCCACGATCGATCCGATGGTCACCTGCGCGTCGAAGACGATTGCGCTGGCAGCACTTCGCCTGCTGGAAGACAAGTCCGCCCGCGATGCGGCGATAGACGAATTCGTCGCCCGCACCGGTGGCGGCATTGGCGGTAGCAATTGGCTGGCGCCACTTTGCGACTACGACCCGCCGATCCATTTCCGCTGGCCGGAATATGTCACCACCCCGCGCGGACGGGACTGGTGGATACCAAGCAACCCGCAAGCCGCGTGATCACCCAAGCGAGGAGAACTCCATGACCGTTCATGACCGCATCGTAGCAGAACCGTTTTCGTTGCAACGCCGCAATCCGGCCGGCGGCACCAAGCCCCTGACTACTTGGGGCTTCGCCAACGAGACCGATGTCTTGACCGACGTCCTGCTCGGCTCGCCCAATTTCCTGCGCCACCTCTCGACCAGCTCGCTGTCGCGCAAACATCTGCGCGAGGCGCCGTGCAACATCCAGATCGCGCAGGCTCAGCACAAGGATCTGGTCGCCGCCTATGAGCATTTCGGCGTCAACATCCACTGGCACGAGCCGACGCCGGAACTGCCGATGCAGGTCTATTCACGCGATTCCAGCGTCATGACGCCGTACGGCGTCATCATCACCGCGATGGCCAACTGGTGGCGGCGCGGCGAGAACTATGCGGCGATCCGCACCTATGAGAAGCTCGGCATCCCGATCTACGACATGGTCACCGCGGGCACTTTCGAGGGCGGCGACTTCAACGTCATCGAGGACGGCGTGGTGCTGATCGGCTGCGGTGGCGCCCGCACGCAGGAGGAGGGCGCGCGCCAGGTCCAGGCCTGGTTCGACAAGGAGGGTTGGGAAACCCGCATCGCCTTCATCGACGAATATTATGTCCATATCGACCTAATGGTGGTGCCGATCGCCGAGAAGCTGACCGCCGTCTGCCTCGCCTGCACGGAGCCGGGCATCGTCGATTGGCTGAAGGGCAAGGGCCACGAGATCATCGACGTGCCGTTCCAGGACACGATGGCACTCGGCTGCAACTTCATGTCGCTGGGCAAGGACAGGGTGATCGCGCCGACGTCCAGCCAAACGCTAATCGGCCAGCTCAAGGCACGTGGCTTCGAGGTCGCGGCGGTCGATATGAGCGAGATCTCGAAGACCGGCGGCGGCATCCATTGCATGGCGCAGGCGCTGAAGCGCGAGCCGGCCTGAGGGGCAGGTGCGAAGCCGGGTCGACAAGCGGCGCCTCATTCCAGCGTTTTGCGTAAGAAAATGCGGGCGTGACCGTCGTTGCCGAACTCACCCGGCCAAATTCGTCGTAGCCGTGCCGGAGATAGAAATCCGGAGCCTGGAAGCTGCTTGTTTCGACAACGGCACGCTTGCAGCCGCGGCTTCTCGCTTCCTCCTCGACCACCGCGAGAAGCCGTGCACCTTGCGATTTCCCGCGTACGCGCTCCGGCAGGAAAAACATGTCGAGAAACAACAACCCAAGCTCAGTCCGGCCCCAAAGGCCGCCCAATACCTCTCCCGAAGAGCTGCAAAGCTCCGCGCCGACCGGCATTCTGTCGTCGATCCCGGTCTTCTCGATATTGTAGCGGTAGAGAGAAGCGGCGGCCCGTTCCTTTGCCTCGAGGTTCGGTGCCCGGAGGTCCGGTGCATGCGTCAGCCGGACCGTCCATTCCCCGCTGTCGTTCGTCATCGCATGGCGCTCCTCCGTTGCCGCAAGATAGGGCAGAGATGGTCAACGCAAATGCCGGCTCGATCGGTGCCCGCCACTTCCATCTCTGCGTGAGATCAGCACACAACCGCTTAGATAGCGTGGTGCGAAACGCACACTTCGCCTCCATAGCCGATGTCAAGCCGAACGCCCTGTTGCCGGTGTGATCAGGTGGAGGAGGCTGATCAGGGCGACCTGCATCGCATCCGGTGCAGAGACGCAGGAG
>NZ_RZSW01000491.1:0-4800 GCF_003997375.1 Mesorhizobium sp. M5C.F.Ca.IN.020.29.1.1
GTGTAGACCCAGTAGTCCTCGAGCGTCTCGCCCTTGACGGCGAAGACCGGAATGCCGGCCTCGGCGATGGCCGCGGCCGCATGGTCCTGGGTCGAGAAGATGTTGCAGGAGGCCCAGCGGATATCGGCGCCGAGCGCCTTCAGCGTTTCGATCAGCACGGCCGTCTGGATGGTCATGTGCAGGGAGCCGGTGATGCGCGCGCCCTTGAGCGGCTGCGCCTTGCCGAATTCTTCGCGGGAGGCCATCAGGCCCGGCATTTCGGTTTCGGCGATCTCGATCTCCTTGCGGCCCCAGCCGGCAAGCGAGATGTCGGCGACCATATAGTCATTGCTACCCGTCATGGCAGTGCTCCGATCAAGAATTTTCTTCGGGATGCGCCCACGCCGGAAGGCGTGTCGAAGGGCGCGAGTTGCCGGCCTGACTAGCAGATCGTCGGTCTGACGACAATGGGATATAAAGAAATCTTTATCCGTGCATGTCTTCGGAGACGCCTCGGTCCGAAATCGGAATTGGTTTCCGGAAGTACGATGCGCAAATTCAAAGTGCTAAAGCGTCCTTTGCGCGTCCAAATGAGGCGCGGCGCTCTGGGCGTCAGGACTCCTCGCCGAAGCGGGAGGCGACCAGTTGCTCCAGCGCGTCGATCACCTGCTCGGCCTCCGGGCCGCTGGCGGTGACGCGGATCGAATAGCCGGGGCTCGCCGCCAGCATCATGAGGCCCATGATCGAGGTGCCGCCAACCGTGACGCCGTCCTTCTCGACCTGGACGGAGGCGTCGAAGCCGCTGGCGACCTGAACGAACTTCGCCGAGGCGCGGGCATGTAGGCCACGCTGGTTGACGATTGGAAATTCCCGGACGATGTCACCCTTCTTGGCCGACAGCGCGTTCATTTGCTGCTAAGAAGCTGGCTGGCGACATTGATGTATTTGCGGCCGGCCGCCTGCGCCTCGTCCAGCGCTGCGCTCATATTGTCGCCCTTGCGAATGCTGGACAGCTTGATCAGCATCGGCAGGTTCATACCGGCAATGACTTCGGTTCGACCGGATTCCATTACCGAAATGGCGAGATTGGAGGGCGTTCCGCCGAACATGTCCGTCAAAACGATGACGCCGGCTCCCGTGTCGACACGGGCAACGGCGTCGACGATGTCGCTGCGGCGCTGCTCCATATCGTCATCGGCGCCGATCGCCACGGTCTCGAAACTGTCTTGTGGCCCGACGACATGTTCCACGGCATGGCGGAATTCGGCGGCCAGTTGACCGTGCGTTACAAGCACGAGTCCGATCATTCTTTGGTGGCTCCCGTCCATCGCCGCTTCATAGGCGTTTCATGCTCGCCGGCCAATTTCAGGCGGCGGGAGCGCTATCTTGTCGACGCGAGGCGCGTTGACAAGCCCAAAATTGCACAGGCACAGGCCATTTTGACGCATTGCAGCAACAATTCGAAATTGGATTATACGAAAGGCGCAATCAGCAGCCGCGCCATCACGGCCGGCGAGGCCGCCGGAACATTGCGTTCGGCGAGATCAATACTCGGCACCGGGCAGCCGGCTATAGGCTCGGTGACATCGTCCTGGAAGCGGGCCATCTCGGTTGCCGGCACCAGCCGGACATGAAGATCGATCACGCCGCCGGGCTCGAACGACAATGGCCGCGGACCGAATCCGGGCACCTCGGCGAGGCCGGCGATGGGAGCGGGCACCCGACAGACCAGCCGCCCCGCGTGATCGGCAGCGAGGAGCCTGTCGTCGCCGATCAGCCGCGAAAACAATCCATGCTGGCGACAATGATCGATGAGGGCGAGCGCCAGCGTCGTCTTGCCCGAGCCGGACGGTCCCGTGATAAGGACACCACGCTCGCCGATCAGGATCGCCGTGCCGTGAATGTTCTCGGCCTGCACAGTTGGATCAGGCATGATCTTGTCCGAAACCCGGTTCCCATTTTTCGCTGCCGCGGACCCACTTTTCGGAGTCATGCTTTTTGGTTTACGCATGATCTTGTCCGAAAACCGATGCCACTTTTTGGGATCATGCGTCAGCCTTCGGCCGGCAGTGTCACGACGAAGCGCGCGCCCTTGATCTCGCCGGGTTTGGTGCCCGGGATGTTCTCGGCGGTCAGCGTGCCGCCATGGGCTTCGACGATCTGCCTGCTGATCGACAGGCCAAGGCCTGAGTTCTGGCCGAACGCCTCGCCGGCCGGCCGGTCGGTGTAGAAGCGTTCGAAGATGCGGTCGATGTTGTCGGCCCTGATACCGGGACCATTGTCGTCGACGGTGATGATGTTGACCTTGCCGGCGCGCGCCAGAGATATAGCGATGTGGCCGCGCTCTTCAGGAACGAAGGAGCGGGCATTCTCGATCAGATTCGTGATGACCTGGCCGATCCTCAGATCATGGCCGGCGACGAAATAGCCTTTGACGCCCTGCGGCAGTTTGGCGACCTTGAATTCGATGTCGACCGTCTTCTTGTTGCGCGTGGCCGTGCGCGAAACGTCGACCAGATCCGTGATGAATTTCTTGAGATCCACGGTTCCTGCGTCTTCCCGCGCGAGCTCGGCGTCAAGACGGGAGGCGTCGGAAATGTCGGTGATGAGACGGTCCAGCCGCCTGACGTCGTGCTGGATGATCTCCATCAGCCGGCCGCGCGACGTGTCGTTCTTGGCCAGCGGCAGGGTCTCCACCGCGCTGCGCAGCGAGGTCAGCGGGTTCTTCAATTCGTGCGAGACGTCAGCCGCGAAACTTTCGATCGCCTCGATGCGGGCGTAGAGCGCATTGGTCATGTCGCGCACGGCGATCGACAGGTTGCCGATCTCGTCCTGCCGGTCGGAGAAGTCCGGGATTTCCTCGCGATTCTTGACGCCGCGCCGCACCCTGACCGCCGCCGCCGACAGCCGGCGCAGCGGGTTGGCGATGGTCGAGGCGAGCAGCATCGACAGGATCGCGGTGACAAGGGCGGCGATGCCGAAGACGCGCAGGATCGCCTTGCGCTCGGCCGCGACGATCTTGTCGATGTCGCCGCCTTCCGTCGACAGCATCAGCACGCCGAGGACGGCGCGGAAGCGCTGGATCGGCACGGCGACCGAAACAATCTGCTCGCCCTGTTCGGAGATCCGCACGATGGTCGACGGGCTGCCGGTAAGCGCCTTGACCACCTCCGGAAATGCTGCGCCATTGCCGCCCGGCTGTTCATGGTAGACCGGCAGCGCCGTGTTGCGGAAGAAGTCGAAGACGAACTTCTGGACACGTTCCAGAAGGTCGGGCTCTTCCGCGTCGACCGGCGGCAGGTCGTAGCGAAGGATCTGGCCACGCGAATAGAGATGACGGGAATCGAGCAGCAGATTGGCGTCGCGATCATAGATGCGGGCGCGCGTCCGTGTCGGCGAAATCAACCGCCTAAGCACCGGCGCGACGCGCTCCGGATTGATCGGAAAATCGAGATTGTCGAGTTGATCGGAGCCGGGGCCGAGGCTTTCGCCGGCCTGCAGTTCAAGCAGCTTTTCCGGATCGATGCTGATCGAATCGGTCTCGACCGTCGCCGATGCCGCGATCGCGCCGGCGATGATCTCGCCCTGGGTCATCAGGCTTTCGACGCGGGCATCGATCAGCCCGTCGCGAAACGTGTTGAGGTAGAGAATGCCGGTGACCAGGACGGCCAGGCCGGCGAGGTTGAGGAAGAGAATGCGCCGCGTCAGGCTGGAAAAGATGTGGTGGCCTAGGAAACGGCGCATTGGCACCGTGATTTTCGACAGGAATGCCGGCAGAATCCGCGATGGGCGCCGGGCGCCCGTCCGTCTCACTCGCTCTACGTCCACTGCCATCGAATAGCAGCCCCCGCTCAGTCTTTAGTTTTGAGCATGTCGTTGTCCCAAAACCGGGACCACTTTTGGGCGACATGCATCAATTCATGCTTCGCGGAACCGATATCCGACTCCGTAAAGGGTTTCGATCATCTCGAAGTCATCATCGACGGCCTTGAACTTCTTGCGAAGCCGCTTGATGTGACTGTCGATGGTGCGGTCATCGACATAGACCTGCTCATCATAGGCCGAATCCATCAGCGCATCACGGCTTTTTACCACACCGGGGCGCTGGGCCAGAGAATGCAGGATCAGGAACTCGGTGACGGTAAGTGTCACCGGCTCGCCCTTCCAGGTGCAGGTGTGACGCTCCTGGTCCATGACAAGCTGGCCGCGCTCGAGCGAACGGGCCTGCTGGCTGGGCGTCTTGGCCGACGCCTCGCGGGCGCTGGCACGGCGCAGCACGGCGCGAACCCGCTCGACCAGAAGACGCTGCGAGAAGGGTTTGCGGATGAAGTCGTCGGCGCCCATCTTGAGGCCGAAAAGCTCATCGATCTCGTCGTCCTTGGACGTCAGGAAGATCACCGGCAGGTCGGATTTCTGGCGCATCCGGCGCAGAAGCTCCATGCCGTCCATGCGCGGCATCTTGATGTCGAGGATGGCGAGATTCGGCGGGCGCGCCGCCAGACCTTCCAGCGCCGACGCCCCATCCGTGTAAGTTTCGACACGATACCCCTCCGATTCGAGGGCGATCGACACCGAAGTCAGAATGTTGCGGTCGTCGTCGACAAGCGCGATTGTTGCCATTTCAAGTGGCTCCCTCATGAGCTGTCCCTTCTTTGGTCGAGAAGGGGCTTCTGCAGGACAAATTAGGTACAAAATGTGGCACAGGCTTCGTCCGCTGTCACGAGCGGCACTCCGGCGGCCATAATTTCACCTCAACATGGATTGGACTGTTAAAGACCGCCAATCCTTTGGGCAACCGCCTGATTTTTTGCACATATAAAC
>NZ_RZSW01000492.1:0-4798 GCF_003997375.1 Mesorhizobium sp. M5C.F.Ca.IN.020.29.1.1
GACCACATCCTGGCTATCATTCCAGGCTACGTGCTCCATATTTTCGGCTAAAGTGCGGCCGGTCACCGTCAGGCAGTCGCCGTGCAGATAGCCGTGGTCGAGCAACGTCTTCATCAAGAGCGGAATGCCGCCGGCCTCGAACATGTCCTTGGCGACATATTTGCCGCCCGGCTTCAGGTCGGCGATGTAGGGCGTCTTCTCGAAGATCCTGGCTACATCGAAGAGGTCGAACTTTATCCCGGCCTCATGCGCGATCGCCGGCAAATGCAGCGCTGCGTTGGTCGAGCCGCCGGTGGCCGAGACCACGGTCGCCGCATTCTCCAGCGCCTTCAGCGTGACGATGTCGCGCGGGCGGATATTCTTTGCGATCAGCTCCATGATCTTTTCGCCGGAGGCGAAGTTGAAGCGGTCGCGCATCTCGTAGGGCGCCGGTGCCCCGCAGGAATATGGCAGCGCCAGACCGATGGCCTCGGCGACGGTGGCCATGGTGTTGGCGGTGAACTGGGCGCCGCAAGAGCCGGCCGACGGACAAGCGGCTTGTTCGATTTCGAGGAGCTCGGCGTCGCCGATCGTGCCGACCGAGTGCTGGCCGACGGCCTCGAACACATCCTGCACGGTGATCTGCCGGCCCTTGTAGGAACCGGGCAATATCGAGCCGCCATAGATGAAGATCGACGGCACGTTGAGCCGCACCATGGCCATCATCATGCCGGGCAGCGACTTGTCGCAACCGGCAAGGCCGACCAGCGCATCGTAACAATGGCCGCGCATGGTGAGTTCGACCGAATCGGCTATGACCTCGCGCGACACCAGTGACGATTTCATGCCCTGGTGGCCCATGGCGATGCCGTCCGTGACGGTGATGGTGCAGAATTCGCGCGGCGTGCCGTTCGCCGCGGCGACGCCCTTCTTGACCACCTGCGCCTGGCGCATCAGCGAGATGTTGCACGGTGCCGCCTCGTTCCAGCAGCTCGCGACACCGACCAGCGGCTGCGCGATCTCGGCCGCCGACAATCCCATCGCATAGAGATAAGAGCGGTGCGGCGCGCGCGCCGGACCGACGGTCACATAGCGGCTGGGCAGCTTGGCCTTGGAGATGACTCTGGCGTTCATACTCTTCCTTGCCGCGGGCGGTGCGACCTGCCCCATTGCCGAGCCTCTTTGGGCACGTGTTCCGGGACAAATTCGAGTGCGCCGGGTTTATGGCGGGAAATAGGCAATCTCCCCGGGCGTCCTTGTGGTGCGAGGGTTGCTCAGAAACTGTTGCCAAAACGTCACAATCGCGGGAGGCAGAGGGGTGCCGCGTTTTTGTAACGCCGCCTGCATGTCAGGAAGCCGCTCGAACAAAAAAGCCGGGCAATGCCCGGCCTTTTTGCTATTGAAAACTTATGTTTAGAACTTGACCTTAACGGAAGCTGAGCCGGCAAGGAGCAGATCGTCGTCGTATGTGTAGGTGATGGCATTTGCCGTGTCGCCAACACCGGTGAAGGTCGACGACCCACTGGTCAGAACACCGATCGAACCACCAAGTCTGACCTCGATCTTGTCGTTCGGCGAATAAGAAATGCCGCTGGCCACGGACCAGGTGTCCGACTGATAGCCGGAGGTCGTCGAGGTTCCACGATCCCAGGTCAGCGAAACCGCGCCAGACAATTGGTCGGAAAACTTGTGAGCTATGCCACCCGAAACCGTCCAGCCGTCGCGATAAAGCAGGTCGAAAGAAACGGGCGAGGGAGCGCCGGTCACCGGACTGCGCACGCCATTGATGGGAATGACGCCAAGCCTGCTCCATTCCTGCCAGCGGATGGAACCAAAGGCCAGCCAGCCAGGCGCTATACCGCTCTGCAGCTTAAGTTCCACAGCTTGGGGTATCTCGGCCGAGGCGGAGACAGGGAAGACCCCGGTAGCGCCTGGAATCAGATCCGCCGGAAAGGCGCCCCTAAAACCGGTGGTGTCGACAGTTCCCGACAGCTCGTCATATTTGTAGCTCGAAGAGTACATCAGGCTTCCGCGCAAGGCGATTTCGGGAATTTCATAGGCGGCACCAACACGCCAGCCCCACGCCTCGTCAGAAAGCTTGAACTCGCCGATGCCGGTATTGCCGAAGGCCAGCAGTGTCTGGCGGGACAGAAACGCATCGACCTCCTGGTAGGAGACGCCGCCGATGAACCGCATGGAGCCCTTGCCGACATTTACCTTGTAGGAGCAAGTAAGGCCGAAATCATTTGTTTTGACGAAGTATTCAACCGCCGTTGGCGAATAGGCGTTGTTCATTCCGAAGTCTGCCTCCGCACCATACGGTTCCGTATAGGTGGCAAGGCAATCCACCGGTTCAAAGATGTTGGCCTTGATACCGATGCGCGGCACCGCATAGTCGCCACCAACATCCACTGACGAAGACGACAACGCAACCGGGTTCGGCGGGGAATCCAAGCGCTGCACATTCTTCAATTTGCGCTTTGGCGAAACATATGTGACGCCAGCATCGAACGAATATGGCGCGGCATCAAACAACTGGTCGATGTTGACACCGCCCCGGTCGAAGCCGCCGGCGTTCGCAACGCCCGAAGTCAATAGAGAAAAGCACCCCGCCCCCAGCAGCGCTTTCCGACGCAAATTGTTCATGAATCTCCTCCCGAATACGAATGGGATTAAGCTAGAACCAATTCAGGTTAACGGCGCAACAATGAATTCCCGATGCGTACATGTACACCTTCGCCGACCGCATTTTAGACAAAGTGACAGCTTTCCTCGCAAACCCGGAAAACGGCCCGTTTGGTTGCAAATCGACAAAAAATCCAGAAAACTCGCGCGGAACGACGCCAAAACGGCAGGTTTTGCGAAGACAAGGCCACAATGTTACATTATGGCAACAATGGGGCTAAAACATTCCGTTTACGTCAAGATTTACGCTGCGGAACGCCTATTCTCGCGGCAGGAAGCCGTCCGAAAAGCAAGTTCGCAGGACTCGCGAATCCTGAGCATCGGACCCAAAAGCGGAAGCCGGTTTTGGCCAATCCGAACCTCAGCCAATTCGATTCTCAAACTCCAGAATAAGTCAACCGGCTTCGCGCACTCGTGTCAGCGCTACCGAAAGCTTTTCTTGCGCCTCGCGATACTCGGCGAGTTTTTCGCGCTCGGCTTCCACGACATCTTCCGGCGCGTTGGCGACGAATTTCTCGTTGGACAGCTTCTTGTGCAGGCGGGCGATCTCTTCGGTCACCTTGACCAGTTCCTTCTGCAGCCGCGCCGCCTCGGCGGTAAGGTCGATCAGGCTGCCGAGCGGCAGACAGATGGTCGCCTCGTTGAGCACGATCTGGGCGGAGCCCTTAGGCGCCGTATCGACCAGCGAGATGTCGCCGACCCGCGCCAGTCGCTTGATGGCCGTTGCCTGGCGCTCAAGCCTTTCGTGGGTCGCGGTATTGGCGCCGATCACCATCAGGGGCGCGATCGCGGCCGGCGGCACATTCATTTCCGAGCGCACGGAGCGGATGCCTGAGACGAGCTCGACCAGCCAGTTGATGTCGGCGGCCGCTGCCTCATCCTCAAAGTCTGGCGACGGCCACGCGGCATGGCAAAGCAGCGACGGCCGTTCCTTGCCCTCGCCGGCGGTCTCAGCCCACAGCTCTTCGGTCATGAATGGCATCATCGGATGCAGCAGCTTATAGATCTCGTCGAGCACGAAGGCGACACAAGCCCGGCTTTCGGCCTTGGCAGCCTCGTCCGGACCTGTGAACACCGGCTTCAGCAGTTCCAGATACCAGTCGCAGAACAAGTTCCACACGAAGCGGTAGGCCGCACCTGCAGCCTCGTTGAACCGGTATGAGGTGATTCCTTCGGTGATTTCGCGCGCGGCGCGTGTCAGTTCGGTCAGGATCCAGCGGTTGACCGCCAGCTTGGCGTCGTTCAGCCAGAACTCGTCGTTCCTCGCGACGTCGTTCATCTCGGCAAAGCGCGTCGCGTTCCACAGCTTGGTGCCGAAGTTGCGGTAGCCGGCGATGCGGGCCGGATCGAGCTTCACGTCGCGCCCTTGCGCGGCCATCACCGTCAGCGTGAAGCGCAGCGCGTCGGCGCCGTATTCGTCGATGAGATCGAGCGGGTCGATGACGTTGCCTTTCGACTTCGACATCTTCTGCCCGTTCTTGTCGCGCACCAGCGCATGGACATAGACGGTGTGGAACGGCTCTTCGTCCATGAAGTGCAGGCCCATCATCATCATGCGGGCGACCCAGAAGAAGATGATGTCGAAGCCGGTCACCAGCACGTCGGTCTGGTAGTAGGTTTTCAGCTCCGGCGTCTGGTCCGGCCAGCCAAGCGTCGAGAACGGCCACAGCGCCGACGAGAACCATGTGTCGAGCACATCCTCGTCGCGGGTCAGGATCTCGCCCGGCTTGAAGTTCTCGAGCTTGTCCTCAACCCAGGCCTTCCATGGCCCTTCCAGCGCCAGATAATATTCGACGGCGGCTGCTAGCGCCTCCTCCTCGGTCTTCTCGACGAAGACGCGTCCATCCGGTCCGTACCAGGCCGGGATCTGGTGACCCCACCAGAGCTGGCGCGAGATGCACCAGGGCTGGATGTTCTCCATCCAGTCGAAATAGGTCTTTTCCCAGTTTTTCGGCACGAAATTGGTACGGCCCTCACGCACCGCACGAATAGCCGGTTTGGCGAGCTCCGCCGCGTTCGCATACCATTGTTCGGTCAGGAACGGTTCGATCGGCACGCCGCCGCGATCGCCATGCGGCACGGCATGGCGATGCGGCTCGACCTTTTCGAGGAAACCGCCCGCCTCCATCAGCTC
>NZ_RZSW01000493.1:0-4786 GCF_003997375.1 Mesorhizobium sp. M5C.F.Ca.IN.020.29.1.1
GCGCGTGCCGAAGGAGAGCAGCAGCAGATAGCCGACAACCACCGGCGGCAGGATCAACGGCAGATGCACCAGCCCGTTGAGCAGCGTCTTGCCCCAGAATTGTCCACGTGCGAGCACAAGCGCGATCAATATGCCGGGTGGCAGGCTGGCGATGATCGCCACTGTCGCCACCTTGATCGACAGCCGGACCGCATTCCATTCGTCGGGAGTGAGATCCAGCAGCCAGTTCATCTTTTTGGCGTGCCTCAGTTGCTCGGCGTAAGGACCGTAAAACCTTGCGCCTTGAAGATCTCGCCTGTCTTGGCGGATTGCAGGCATTCCAAAAATGCCGGCGCATCCTTGTCCGTCGAATCCGCCATCTGCGCAACCGGGTAGACGATCGGCGGGTGCGAATCCTCCGGGAGGGTGCCTATCACCTTGACGCCGGGCTCGGCGTGCGCGTCGGTGGCGTAGACGATGCCGAGTGCTGCTTCGCCGGTCGAGACCAGCTTGAGCGCTGCGCGCACATTCTCGGCCTGTGCCACCTTGCCTTCGATCGAGGACCAGACGCCGAGCGATTCAAGTGCGGCCTTGCCATATTTGCCGGCCGGCACCGCTTTGAAATCGCCCATGGCAAGCCTGCCGTCGCCGATCAGCCCGGCAAGATCAAAACCCTTTTCGATCCTGGTTTCGACCGACGAATCCTTCGGCGCCACCAGCACGATCTGGTTGCCGAGCAACTTCACTTCGGTATCCGGCTTGGTCAGCTTTTTGTCGGACAGATATTTCATCCAGTCGAGGTCGGCTGAGATGAAGACATCGGCTGGCGCGCCGCCCTCGATCTGCTTGGCCAAGGCGGAGCTTGCCGCATATGAAATGGTTGCCACTTCGCCGACATCGGCCTCGCAGGCGGTGTTCACGGCGTCCAGGGCGTTCTTCATGCTTGCCGCGGCGAAGACGATCAGTCTGTCATCCGCATGGGCAACCGGCATGGCGTTGATCAACATCGCTGTCAGGCCGCCAATGGCAGCCGCCTTCACTCCGAAACCGTTGCGCACCAGCATGAACTCTCCTGGGCTTGAAAATCCGATCGCGAGCCTGCCAATCGATATATCCATGTGAATATAACAGGGGAAGGGCTTTTGCCAGACTTAGCCCGAACAATGGCCCAGCCAATGGCCTTGCATGGTGCAGCCACCGCCGCGATAAGTAGCGGTGGATACAGCGCGACATCGCAGGGCCGACGAGGCAGGTCAAAGCATCTGATGTCGTGGTCGGCATCGCGGGCGGACGGCACAGCGCTACAGCCGAACAATTTCGAAACAAGGTAGGTAGAAGCCCGATGTTTGCGGCTCACACCGCGATGGGCGCCTTGATCGTCGCATCGGCGAGGTAGTTTTCCAGCCGGAAATCCTCGAAGCGGAAGGCAAAGAGGTCCTTCACCTCTGGATTGATCCACAGCGTCGGCAGCGCCTTGGGCGTGCGCCGCAACTGTTCGCGCGCTTGCTCGAAATGGTTCGCGTAAAGATGCGCGTCGCCCAGCGTGTGGACGAAATCGCCGGGCTTCAGCCCCGTCACCTGCGCCACCATCAAGGTGAGCAGCGCATAGGAAGCGATGTTGAACGGCACGCCGAGAAAGATATCGCCGGAACGCTGATAGAGCTGGCAGGAAAGCCTGCCTTCCGAGACATAGAACTGGAACAGGCAATGACAGGGTGGCAGCGCCATGGCTTCCACTTCAGCCGGGTTCCACGCCGAAACGATCAGCCTTCGGGAATTAGGATTCTTGCGTATCTCCTTCAAGAGATTGGCAATCTGGTCGATGGTGCCACCATGGCCGTCCGGCCAGGAGCGCCATTGCTTGCCATAGACCGGGCCGAGGTTGCCATTCTCATCGGCCCATTCGTCCCAGATCGAGACGCCGTGGTCGTTGAGGTATTTGATGTTGGTGTCGCCGGCCAGAAACCACAGAAGTTCATGCACGATCGACTTCAGGTGAAGCTTCTTGGTGGTGGTGACCGGAAAGCCGCGCGCAAGATCGAAGCGCATCTGGTAGCCGAACACCGAGCGCGTTCCGGTGCCGGTGCGGTCGCCGCGATCGGCGCCGTTTTCCAGCACGTGCTTCAAGAGGTCGAGGTACTGGCGCATCGGCTTCGGCTCGATTCGGGACTCGATTCGGGTTACCGGCCATCATAACCGACTGGCTGCTGGCCGAACATATCAAAGCGCAGAATCTTAAGACAAGACACTCGCGGCCATGCTCCGGGCTGGCGCGGGAATCGCACCAGCATCCGCCGAGGCAGGATGATTGTTCAGATGCTGGCGAGCTTACCCAGATCCTTGGCGACCAGGTAATAGAAGGTCACGCGGCTCTTGGTGTTGTCGGCCTCCATCGCCCTGCAAGTCTTTTCGATGGCCGCGTCCGCCATGCTGCCGTCGGCTATGCCGAGCTTTTTGGCAACCCAGTTGGCCTTGACGCGATCGAGTTCCTTGGGATCCGTGCAGGACACCAGCGAGGAATCTTTATTCCTGAGCGCAATGCCCAAATGCTTCACGATCTTGGCGACCGCGTCGGCATCTGCCGCGGCGTCGTACTTCTTCACGTCTGCAAGATAATCGGCCATCAAAATTCCCCTCGTCAGCGCCACGGGATCCGGTCGATGAGGGTCGTGGCGCGCTGCGGCAAAATGTGCGCTAAGTCGGTAACTCCTCACCGCCGCAAGCTTGGGTTGAGACGGTTGACAAGTCAAGCCTTCGCGAGGGCTGTTTGACACAGCGACAAAGCCTCAATTGAGGCCTTTCATTTTCCACGATCGGTCCCTATATCTGTTTGGTCGGCTCGACCGACTATGGCGATAAACAGGCGATGAAATAAGCCGTTCGGACCCGGGGGCGGTACCCGGCGCCTCCACCAAAAACCGCTGTTATCGATGAGCGGCTTTTGCTGGGGGCGAAATAGGATCGACGAAGGTGTAAAGATCGTACTTTTGCCCGGCATTGTACCACCGTTATCGGGCTAAACTTATAGTTGCCAACGACAACTATGCGGAAGCACGTCTCGCCGCGTAAGCGGTGCGATAGCTTCAATTCAAGCCCTAGTGGTTCGCACTTCTAGGCGGGGTTCGGAGGTACCTGGCAACAGAAACCTCCACTTCTCCCCTTCGATTCCACCTCTTCGATACGATAACGGCAGCAGGCTTGCTGGCCGCGCTTCTTGCGCTATGCCCCTTCGCGACGCTGTCTTGCTGCCTGGGAGCTGCGCCGGACACTCTTGGTTATCTGCACCTCACTGGCCTGCCGGTGCCCGACCACATCAGGAATGCCGCCCAACACTTCCGCTACGTCAGTCATGTCTTCATCGCCCCGCCATGGCGCGAGATTCTTTGGCAGGATTGCGAGCGACGAAGCCGAACGCACCTATCACGCGCTGGCCAGCATCTACACCGAATTGGGCTATGACCTGGTCCCGTTGCCCTTGGTGCCGGTCGAGGCGCGACTGCGATTATCTTGGTCGAGGCGGGCTTGCAGCTTGAGCCCAGACGTGAAAAAGGCCGGGAATGACCCGGCCTTTTCATGCTCTCGCCGGAAAGCCTCTACTCTGCCGGCGCTTCGACAACCTCCCGCCCACGTCCAAGCGTGACCTTGGCTAGCACGAACGAGATCACCGCGCAAAGCGTGATGCCGGCCACCATCGGCAGCGGCGTGCCGTCGAAGAACACGCCGGCGATGCCCATGGCGACCGCACCGATCGCGAAGTGCAGCGTGCCCATCAGCGCCGAGGCCGTGCCGGCGATCGCGCCATGCTCCTCCATGGCCAGCACCGAAGTCGTCGGGATCACCAGGCCGAGGAACCCGTAGCCGACGAACAGCAGCACCGCCATCACGTCGAGCCGGTCGACGCCGGACGCCATCACCGCGAACAGCACCACCATCGTCGTCGCATAGCCGACCACCGCGACCCGCACCACGGGCCTTAGCCCGAACCGTTCGGACAGCACCCCCGTTAACTGCGACATGCCGATGAAGGCGACCGCGTTGATCGAGAAGAACACGCTGTAGACCGTCGGCGACAGCCCGTAATGGTCGATCAGGATGAAGGAGGAGCTCGATAGATAGACGAAGAAGCTCGCGATCCCGAAGCCGCCGATAGACGCCAGGCCAAGGAAGTTGCGGTCGCCCATCAGGAAGCGATAGGCCGAGAGCGCGGTGCCGAACGAACCGCCTGCACGCGCGTCGACCGGCCGCGTCTCCTTGAGAGAGGTCGCCAGCAGGACGGTGGCGAGCACCGCCCCACCCGTTACCGTCCAGAACACGGCACGCCAGCCGAAATTCTCGATGATCACGCTACCGGTCAGCGGCGCCAAGATCGGCGACACCGAAAACACCAGCATCAAGAGCGACATCAGCTTGGCAGCGTCGGTGCCGGTGTGCAGGTCACGCACGATGGCGCGCGGCACCGCCATGCCTGCGCTGGCGCCGAGCCCTTGCAGGAAACGGAAGGCGATCAGCCATTCGATCGAGGGAGCGAGCGCCGAGCCGATGCCGCCGACCATGAACAGTGCGAGGCCGCCATAGAGCGGCAGCTTGCGCCCGACCATGTCGGAGATCGGTCCGACCACGATCTGGCCAAACCCCATGGACAGGAAGAAGATCAGCAAACTCATCTGCACGGCAGCAGTGCTGGCCTGCAGATCCGCGCCGATCGAAGGCAGCGCCGGAAGATACATGTCGATGGCAAACGGACCGATGGCGGTCAACAGGCCGAGCACGATCGCGATGCGGAGGAATCGGGGACTCATGATAGCCT
>NZ_RZSW01000494.1:0-4783 GCF_003997375.1 Mesorhizobium sp. M5C.F.Ca.IN.020.29.1.1
CTAAGCATATGCTGATGCGTGAGGGTCTGGGTTGGGGCGGGCTGCCGCGATGGCTGATCGCCGATGATCTGGCGAGTGGCCGGCTGGTGGAACTCGACCTCGAGCCTTACAGCGAGGTGCGTTCGCCGCTGTTTGCCATGCATCGCACCGACCGCAGCCCGAAACCCGCGGCAGCTTGGCTGATCGATCAGTTCAAACGGCAGCTCGGCTGCTTCAACGAGTTCGAGCCGGGCCAGGTGCCTGAGGATGAGTCGGAGACAGTCCATCGATAAGGGCGACAAGCACCTCGCGATAGGGGCCGGTCTCGGCGCCGGCCTCGACAGCGAGCGCCGCCCGATCGAAGGCGGCGGCAAGCAGCGCGGTCAGTGCCTCCACCGGCAATCTTGTCATGGTCTGCGCGCGCATCGCCGCGACGAGGCCCTCGCGCAAGGAACGGTTGCCGTGGCGGTTATCGATGTCGTCCATTGCGGCGCGGCCGAGCACGGCCGGTCCGTCGAGCAGCAGCAGCCGGGTGCGGCCGGGTGCGCGCATGGCGGCAAGGTAGGCATCGGAACCGGCGATCAGCGCGTCACGGGCAAACAGTGAGGGCGGCGAGGCGCGCTCGATCTCTTCCGCCACAGCCGCCGCCTCTTGCTCGACCACCGCGGCGAACAGCGCCTGCTTGTCGGCAAAGTGGTGGTAGAGAGCGCCGCGCGTGACGCCGGCCGCAGCCACGATCTCTGGCGTGCCGGTCTCTGCATAGGATTTCTCGGTGAACAGTTTTCGCGCCGCGGCGATCAGGTCGGCGCGCGTCGCTTCGGTGCGATCGCGGTTGGAGCGGCGCGCGGGTTCCTGTTGCATACGTGCAGCCTGTATGTTATACAATTGACATGCAGACTGTATGTTATCTGACGGGAGAAGGAAAGATGAAGACGACGAGCTATTATCCGGTGCTGATGACGGGCGACGTTGCCGGCACGAAGGCATTCTATATCAAGCACTTCCGTTTCAAGCCGCTGTTTGCGAGCGACTGGTATGTGCATCTGCAGTCGGCCGAGGATCGCCGGGTCAATCTTGGCATCGTCCAAGGCGACCACGAGACAATACCTGAGGAGGGGCGTGGCCGAACCTCGGGGCTGCTGATCAATTTCGAGGTCAAGGATCCGGACGCGGTCTACGAACGGATCCTGGCCGCCGGCCTGCCGATCCTGCGGTCCTTGCGCGACGAACCCTTCGGCCAGCGTCATTTCATCACCAAAGACCCCAATGGCGTGCTGATCGACGTGATTAAGCCGATCCCGCCGAGCGCGGAGTTCCTGGCGCAGTTTGTTGAAGGGTGACGGGGAGCCTGAACGACGCCCCCCGACAGGAACTGTCGGCAGAGGTGAGGGGACGGCTCGGGCCGCGTGACCGGGCGGGCATTCGCGGTCTATGGTAAGCTTGGCAACCTTGGGACCATTCCATGCGTGAAATCTGCCTTGTCCGCGCACCCTCAAACCTTGGCCTCCGCCCGCTGAGACCAGATCATATACCGGGGACGTGGCGTGCGCCGCAGGCATTGACCGAAGCCGGCTTGATCGAGACGCTTGCGCCCGCCAAAGTGGTTGATCTTGATCGGCCCGCCTATAGCACGGTGCCGCAGCCGGGCACCCGGCTGCGCAACGGCAACGCGATACGCAGTTTCAACCTCGGACTCGCCGAAGTTGTTGCCGGCGCGCTGGGCCGAGGCGAATTCCCGCTGGTCGTCGGCGGCGACTGCGCGGTCCTGCTTGGCGCACTGGCTGCTGCACGGCGATCTGGTCCGCTGGCGCTGGTCCATGTCGACGGCCACAGCGATTTCCGCCATCCGGGCAACTACGACATCAACGCTTCGCTCGGCTCGGTCGCCGGCATGGACCTTGCGCTCGCCACCGGACGTGGCGAGCCGTTGCTGACCGACTGGCCTGAAATCGCAAGCCCCCTTGTTGCGGACGAACAGGTGATTCAGATCGGCGAACGCGAGAACCGCGACCCCGACTTTGCCTGGCCTGACGTCAATTCGACCGCGATGACGCTGATCGACGTCTTTGCCGTGCGAGAGCTTGGCGCGGCAAAGGTCCTGGAAAAGACCTGGACCACACTGGCGCGAACCGGCTGGCCCTATTGGGTGCATTTCGACGTCGATGCGCTCGATCAGACGGTGATGCCGGCGGTGGATTCACCAGGCAGTCCCGGCATCGATCCCGACGATCTCGTCGCCATTCTCGCGGCGCTGGTAGCGGATCCGCGCTGCACCGGAATGGATATGACCATTTTCGATCCTGACCTCGATCCGACCGGAGAACTGGCCGTGCTGCTGGTTTCGCTGCTTGGCCAGATCTATCCGTCGCGATAATCGTTAGCTTCGCGCCACCGGCATCACCGTGACCTGAGTAATGCCGGAGCGGCGCACCACCGTGCACAGCGTCTCGCGGCCAATGCGCTCGGCGTCGAGCAGGCGCACCAGATCGTCGACGCCGGTCACCGGGCGTCCGTCGATGGCGGCGATGATGTCGCCTTCCCTGAGCCCGGCCTTGGCCGCCGGGCTGTTCGCCTCGACGCTGCGCAGGCGCACCGCCGTGCTGCTCGACACTTGCGACAGCAGGGCGGCGCGGCGCGGCAGGTTTGTCGTGTCGGCCGAGACGCCGATGAAGGCGCGGCGGACGCGGCCGAAGCGGATGATCTCCGAAATGACGAAATTGGCGGTGTTGGAGGCAACCGCGAAGGCGATGCCTTGCGCACCATGGATCATGGCGGTATTGACGCCGATGACCTCGCCCGCCGACGACACCAGCGGTCCGCCGGAATTGCCGGGGTTGAGTGCTGCGTCGGTCTGGATGACGTCGTCGATCAGCCGGCCGGTGGAGGCGCGCATCGAGCGGCCGAGCGCCGAGACGACGCCTGAAGTGACGGTCCATTCGAAGCCGAGCGGGTTGCCGATGGCAATGGCGATCTGGCCGCGCCGCAGACGCTTGGAATCGCCGAGCGGCGCGATATCGGCAAAGCTGCCGTCGGCACGCACCAGCGCGATGTCGGTGTCGGGGTCGCGGCCGAGAACACGGCCTTCTCTGGAGACGCCGTCCGGCATGGTGACGCGGACGGTGCGGGCATCGCCGACGACGTGGAAGTTGGTGACGACCAGCCCGTCCGGCGTGAGGACGAAGCCGGAGCCTTGGCCGCCGGCACCACCGATGCGCTCGATGCGGCAGACGGCGGGACCGATGCGGTCCACGGCATCGGCGACCGTTGCCGAATAATCATCGAGCAGCGCATCGTCGAATTGCAATTGCTGGGCGGGGAGGGACATGGCAGGGCTCCGTGTCTTTAGAGCAAGATGAAGGATGCCTATATGTGCGGAGCGGCCGGATCGGCCGCGACCTGACCAGATGGCCAGTCCAACGCCCAACTAGCCGTCAGGCGAGTACCCGCGAACGCGCTGCCGAGCGATATCTGGGTTAGAGCGAGGAGCGTCCATTGGACTCTCAAAGTACGCTCTAAGACTTTGAGTTCTCGCATCGTGCTTTCCGAAAATCGATTCCGATTTTCGGGCCGATGCGATAAAAACCCAGGAGACCAACATGAGCGACTTCAATCTGAGCGCATTTTCCGACGCCATCGCCGATATCGCCGCCGCAGCGGCGCCGGCGACGGCGAGCTTCGCCACGCATCAGCGTCGCACCGCGACCGCCTTCCATTGGCGCGACGGCTATTTTATCGCTGCCGAGGAGGCGGTGGAGGCCGGCGAGGAGATCGAGCTGACGCTTTCTTCGGGCGACAAGGTGAAGGCTGAGTTGGTCGGCCGCGATCCATCCACTGGGACGGCCCTTCTGAAGCCGACCGGCGCGCCGGACGTGCCGTCGCTGGCCAAGGCAGGCACGGTGCGGCCGGGCCATCTCGCCATCGCCATCGGCAATAGCGACGGCGCGGGGCTCGCCGCATTCGGCACGGTCGGTGAGGTCGGTCCGGCCTGGCGCTCGATGCGCGGCGGCACGATCGACCGACGCATCAATCTGGCCGTCAATGCCGGCGGCCGTTTCGAGGGCGGCCCGGTGCTCGACGCCAAGGGCGCACTGATGGGCATGCTGCTGTTCGGGCCGCGCCGGCGGGCGCTGGTCATGCCTTACGAGACGATCGAGCGGGCGGCAGCGACGCTGCGCGAGAAGGGCCATGTCGCGCGCGGCTATCTCGGCGCCGGCCTGCATCCGATCCGCAACGGCGACACGCATGGCGCGATGGTGATGAGCCTCGACGACAATGGCCCGGCGGAGGCCGCCGGCCTGCATCTTGGCGACATCATCGTGTCGTGGAACGGCGAAGCCGTGCATGGCCCGCGCGACCTGATCCGCAGGCTCGGGCCTGACAGCGCCGGCGCGTCGGTGACGCTCGGCGTGGCACGCGGCGGCGAACGGCGCGATGTCGTGCTGACCATCGGCGAAAAGCCGCTGAACTGAGAAGATAGATGGCAAGTCACGGGATCACGGGGCGGCGGCTGACGGTGCTGATCGCGCTCGATGACGCCGTACGTGCCGAACACCTGTCCACGGCCCTTGCCGCGACTGACGATCTGCTGCCGATTGTGGCTGGCAACAGCGAGAGCGGCGACAAAGCCGATGTCGCGGTCGTCGATGACAATAGCCTGGAAAGAGAAGCCCTGGAGGGCGGAGGGCTGGAAGGTGCGGCCACCGATCCCGCGATGCCCCAGGTGCTCTTGTCTCAACGAGGCAGGCGGCAGCGGCCCGCCGATACCGTGTTTGCCGTGCTGCCGGCGGCAGCGGACGATCTGCTG
>NZ_RZSW01000495.1:0-4776 GCF_003997375.1 Mesorhizobium sp. M5C.F.Ca.IN.020.29.1.1
ATTCTGGCGGACATGCTCTTGCCTGCCGGCCTTTGGGATGGCGATGACGCCGTCCTGTGCCATCAGCCAGGCCAGCGCCAACTGAGCCGCCGTGGCATTGTGGCGGGCGGCGATGGCTTCGAGCGTGGTATTGCGCGCCAATACGCCCTGATCGACCGGCGAATAGGCCATCAGCGGAATGCCGCGTTGCCGGCTCCAGGGCGCAAGGTCGAATTCGGGGCCGCGCTGAGACAGATTGTAGAGGATCTGGTTGGTCTGGACGCTGTCACCGGCCGGCAGGCTGACCAGTTCCTCCATCTCATGGGTGTCGAAATTGCTGACGCCCCAGTGGCGGATCTTGCCGGCCTTTTTCAACGCGTCGAAGGCCTCGACCGTTTCCGCCAGAGGCAGGCTGCCGGGCCAGTGCAGCAGATAGAGATCGATACGGTCGGTGCGCAGATGCCTGAGACTTCTGTCGCAGGCCGCCGGAACGCCGATGCGCGAGGCGTTGGACGGCAGTACCTTGGAGACCAGGAACACCTCGTCGCGGCGCCCGGCAATGGCATCCGCCACCACCTCCTCGGCCCCGCCGCTGGCATACATTTCGGCGGTGTCGATCAGCGTCATGCCGAGATCGAGCCCGAGCTTCAGCGCGTTGACCTCATCAGCATGGCGGCTGAAATCCTCGCCCATCCTCCACGTGCCTTGACCCAGCACGGGAAGGGCTTCGCCCGAGGGCAATGTGGTGGTTCTTATCGTTGATGGCATGGCGCGCTCCAGTCGACGCCCGATGGCAGCACACCCTTCGGGAGAAATCCACCCCGGATTTCCCGCGAGCTGGCTGGTGCTACTCCACCGGATGGGCGGCCAGCCAATCCTGCATCTGCTTGATCTCGGCTTCCTGCGCTGCGATCACCGCTTCGGCCATTTTGCGCATTTCCGGATCCTTGCCATTGGCAAGCTCGATCTTGGCCATGTCGATTGCGGCCTGATGATGCGGGATCATGCCGCGGGCGAAATCGACATCGGTATTGCCGGAAGGTTCGATCGCCATCATGGCGGTGTGCATCTTGTCCATCGCCGCCTTGTACCCGTTGGTCGAGGGGCTTTGCGCGCCCATCGCGCCCGTGTCGTGCGCCCCCTTGTCGTGTTTCATCTCCTGGGCTTGCGACGGAATGCTTTCGAGGAAAACGGCAAGCAGCATTCCGGCCGCCATCAGCAGCAGCACGATCTTCTTGGCCAAGGTCATTCATGATCTCCTTTTTGAACGAATTTTTATTTGGAGGCTTGGCTCAGAGTCTCAACGTCCTGAGCCGCAACGCGTTGGTGATGACAGAAACCGAGGACAGGCTCATCGCCGCTGCCGCAATCATCGGCGACAATAGCGTGCCGGTGAGCGGATAGAGCACGCCGGCGGCAACCGGCACGCCAAGCACGTTGTAGAGGAAGGCGAAGAACAGGTTCTGGCGGATGTTGCGGATCGTCGCCTGGGCGAGCGTGCGGGCCCGGACGATGCCGTTGAGATCGCCCTTGACCAGCGTGATCCCAGCGCTTTCGACCGCTACATCGGCGCCGGTGCCCATGGCGATGCCGACATCGGCGGCGGCCAGCGCCGGCGCGTCGTTGACGCCGTCGCCGGCCATGGCGACGCCGGCGCCCCTGGCGCGCAACTCCTCGACCAGCGCACTCTTCTGTTCCGGCAGTAGGCCGGCACGCACCTCGTCGATGCCGAGTTTGCTGGCGATGGCTTTCGCCGTGCGTTCGTTATCGCCGGTCGCCATGATGATCTTGAGGCCGCGGTCGTGCAGCGCCTTGATCGCTTCTGATGTCGTTGCCTTGATCGGGTCGGCGACGGCGACGATGCCGGCCAGTTTCTTGCCGACGGCGACGAACATCGCGGTCTTGCCTTCGGCCTGCAGCACTTCGGCGCTGGTCGAGATGGATGCGATATCGATGCCGAGATCGGCCATCATCGCGGCGTTGCCGAGCGCGACGTTCTTTCCCGACACCGTGCCGGAAACGCCCTTGCCGGTCACCGCCTCGAAACCGCCGACGTCGGGAATCTTTACCCCGCGCTCACGGGCGCCTTCGACGATCGCCTCGGCCAGCGGATGCTCCGAGCCTTTTTCGAGGCCGGCGGCAAATGCCAGCAGATCATCCTGTGTTATGCCTTCGGCCGCGACGAGGTCGGTCAATCTCGGCCGGCCTTCGGTCAATGTGCCGGTCTTGTCGACGATCAGCGTGTCGACCGAAGCAAAGCGTTCGAGCGCCTCGGCATCCTTGATCAGCACGCCGGCATGCGCGCCGCGCCCCGTGGCGGTCATGATCGACATAGGCGTGGCAAGCCCCAGCGCGCAAGGACAGGCGATGATCAGCACCGAGACCGCAGAGACGATGGCAAAGACGAGGCTGGGTTGCGGCCCGAAGATCGCCCAGGCGATGAACGCAACGATCGCAACCACCACGACGGCCGGGACGAAATAGAAGGAGACGCGGTCGGCCAGACCCTGGATCGGCGCACGCGAACGCTGCGCCCTGGCGACGAGCTCGACGATCCGCGCCAGCGTGGTTTCGGCGCCGATCCTCTCGGCGCGCATGATCAGCGAACCGTTCTTGTTGAGCGTGCCGCCGGTGAGGGGGTCGCCTTCGGTCTTTTCGACCGGCAGCGGCTCGCCTGACAGCATCGATTCGTCGATGGAAGAGCGGCCTTCCAGCACGATGCCGTCGACCGGCACGGCATCGCCGGGGCGGATGCGCAGGCGATCGCCGGCCTTGACCGTGTCGAGCGGCACGTCGTTTTCGGAACCGTCCTCGCCGATCAGCCGCGCGGTTTTCGGCGCGAGGTCGAGCAGCGCGCGGATCGCCGAGCCGGTTTTCTCACGGGCGCGCAACTCCAGCACCTGGCCGAGGAAAACCAGCGCCGCGATGACGGCGGCCGCCTCGAAATAGACCGGCACCGTGCCCTCATGACCGCGGAACTGGTGCGGAAATATATCCGGGAACAGCGCGGCGACGACGCTGTAGAGATAGGCCGCACCAACGCCGAGCGAAATCAGCGTCCACATGTTGGGGCTGCGGTTAAGAACCGAATCCCAGCCGCGGTGGAAGAAAGGGAATGCCGCCCACAGCACAACCGGGCTGGCCAGCGCCAATTCCACCCAGATCTTCGCCGAATCCTCGATGAAGGCGCTAAACGTCACGCCGAGCATTGGCGCCATGGCGAATATCAGCAATGGCACCGACAACACGGCGCTCACCCAGAACCGCCTCGTGAAGTCGACCAGTTCCGGGTTCGGCCCCTCATCGCCGGTTGGCACGCCCATCGGCTCCAGCGCCATGCCGCAGATCGGGCAGGCGCCCGGCTTGTCGCGGACGATTTCGGGATGCATCGGGCAGGTGTATTGCGTGCCTTTCGGCATCGCCTGCGGCTCTGGCTTGTCGCCAAGATACTTTGCCGGCTCCGCCTCGAATTTCCCCTTGCAGCCGGCCGAACAAAAATAGAAGCCCTGGCCTTCATGCCGGGAAAAGTGCTTCGCGGCGGCACGGTCGACACGCATGCCGCAGACCGGGTCGGTGGCGGTAACGTACTTTTCCGGCTCGGCCGTGAATTTTGAACGGCAGCGCTCGCTGCAGAAATGATAGAGATGGCCGCCATGCTCGGCTGTCGGCTTGCCGGCGGCCGGATCGACGGTCATGCCGCAGACCGGATCGCGAATGACGGCGTCGGCGACGGACGGAACAGCTTTTGCCGCGCAGCAGCCGCTATGGGCGTGATGGTCATGGTCGGAATGCGTCATGCGGAAATGCCCCTGTGTCTCGGTTCTGAAACGGAGGTAGTGCTTCCAGTGACTGGAAGGTCAAGGACCAATTTCTGTTTTTCTTGCCGAGGCGCGCGCCAAACCGCCGGCGGAGAATCCCGCATCCAGCCGCCGCCGCATGCCATCGACGACTCCGTGGAGAGCGTGTCCGTCCGCCCCATACCCAGCGCCGCGAAAACGCGCTATAGACGCCGCCAAAATGGCGAGGCCGAACGGCACTTATGGCAAGAATCTCTCTAAAGCTCGATGAACTGATCGACAGCCAAGCCTTGCGCTGCGAGATGACGGCGCTGACCGCGGCCACGGCAGGCGACGGCTCCGGCAAGGCTGCGCGCGCCGGTGTTCTCCAGCTTCTCAAGGGCAGGCTGACCGCCGGCCGCAGCATCGCCGAACGCATGCTGATGGACGACGGCAGTGGCACCGCCTGCGCCGCCCGGCTGTCGCATCTCATGGACGAGATCATCCGCGCGCTCTACGATTTCGCCGCCAGCCATGTCTATCGCGTCAAAAACCCGTCATCGGCCGAACGCATGGCCGTCGTCGCAGTCGGCGGCTATGGCCGAGGCACGCTGGCGCCGGGATCGGACATCGATCTCCTCTTCCTGCTGCCCTACAAGCAGACGCCATGGGGCGAGCAGATCGTCGAATACATGCTCTACATACTTTGGGATCTGGGGCTGAAGGTCGGCCACGCCACCCGCAACATCGACGAATGCCTGCGGCTGTCGCGCACCGACATCACCATCCGCACCTCGATCCTGGAAGCGCGTTTCCTGTGGGGCGAGCAGAAGCTCTATGACGAGCTCTTGCAGCGTTTCGACCGCGAGGTGGTGCGCACGACCGGGCCCGAATATGTGCAGGCCAAGCTTGCCGAACGCGACGAGCGCCATGCCAAGGCCGGCGAAAGCCGCTATCTGGTCGAACCCAACGTCAAGGACGGCAAAGGCGGCCTGCGCGACCTGCAGACGCTGTTCTGGAT
>NZ_RZSW01000496.1:0-4766 GCF_003997375.1 Mesorhizobium sp. M5C.F.Ca.IN.020.29.1.1
GAGTTGGCCCAGACGGTCATGTAGCCGGAGAACAGCCGCGTCTGCGCCTCCAGGGCACGCTGCGGGTCGGAAAGCCAGTATTCGCTGAGCTTGGAGAAGGTCTTCACCATGTCGACGACCGGCTCGGCGACATGATCGCGCACGTCGCCTTTTTCGCGCGGCTCGGCCCATGCGGAAGCCGCCTTGCCGGCCTGCTCGATCATGCGCGCCATGTTCAAGGCGAAGCGCTCCGGGTCCTTCACCAGATATTGCTCGACGGTCGAAGCCTGGTCATCTTCCGCTTTGCCCGAATCGGGTGTTTTGGACATGGTTGGCGGGTTCCTCCCGAAGCGTTTTCTTGACATATTATCATGGGACATCGGACAGGGTCCAACGCGCTCTACCTCGGCTGCCAAGGAAACAATATGACGATTAATATTGGCGACGCTGTTTTTTCTACCACTGGTTTTTCTGGCACTGGTCGTTTTTGCCGCATGGGCGCGGCGATCGTCCTGCTGGCGATATCAGGCTGTTCGAGCACCAACGTCGAGGGCGCCAGGCCTGTCGCGGCTGCCGACGGGCCAAAGAACACCGGCACCTATCCCAACCTGAATATCCCGCCGCAGGCAGCGGCAGAGCAGTTCACCGAGGCGGAAAAGAACGCCAAGCTCGCCCAGTTGAAAGCCGACCAGCAGGCGCAGGGCTCAAAAGGCGGCGCGGTTAAGGCCACGAACCAGGCGGCGCTGAACACACTGGCAAAAAAGCACGGCACCGACGCACTGAAGCAGATCGAAGCCAAATGCGATCCCGCCCTCGACCCTACCTGCAAATAGGGTTATATCGCGCGACCGACAACCACCTTCGCCAAAAACCACTTTGACCGTCTGGAATTGCCATGGAAGAATTTCACAAGGTCCGCCGGCTTCCGCCCTATGTCTTCGAGCAGGTCAACCGGCTGAAGGCCAGTGCCCGCTCGCGCGGCGCCGACATCATCGACCTTGGCATGGGCAATCCGGATCTGCCGACGCCCAAGGCCATCGTCGACAAATTGTGCGAGGTCGTGCGCGATCCGCGCACGCATCGCTATTCGTCGTCGCGCGGCATTCCGGGCCTTCGCCGCGCCCAGGCCAATTACTATGGCCGCCGTTTTGGGGTGAAACTCGACCCGGACACGCAAGTGGTGGCGACGCTGGGGTCGAAGGAAGGTTTTGCCAATATGGCGCAGGCGATCACCGCCCCCGGCGACGTGATCCTGTGCCCTAACCCGACCTATCCGATCCACGCTTTCGGCTTCATCATGTCGGGCGGCGTGATCCGCTCGTTGCAGGTGGAACCGGACGACGGCTTCATCCCCGCGCTGGAGCGCGGCATCCGCCATTCGATCCCGAAGCCGCTGGCGTTGATCCTCAATTACCCGTCGAACCCGACGGCGCAGGTCGCCTCGCTCGATTTCTACAAGGAGGTGGTGGCCTTCGCCAAGAAGAACGACATCATCATCCTGTCGGACCTTGCCTATTCGGAAATCTATTTCGACGGCAATCCGCCGCCCTCGGTGCTGCAGGTGCCGGGCGCGATCGACGTGGCGGTCGAGTTCACTTCGATGTCGAAGACCTTTTCCATGCCCGGCTGGCGCATGGGTTTTGCCGTCGGCAACCAGCGGCTGATCTCGGCGCTGACCAGGGTCAAGTCCTATCTCGACTACGGCGCCTTCACGCCGATCCAGGTGGCGGCTGCGCACGCGCTCAACGGCGACGGCGCCGATATCGCCGAAGTTCGCGACATCTATCATAAGCGCCGCGACGTCATGGTCGACGCCTTCAGCCGCGCCGGCTGGATTGTCCCGGCGCCGGCGGCGTCGATGTTCGCCTGGGCGCCGATCCCGGAGCCGTTCAAGCATCTCGGTTCGCTCGAATTCTCCAAGCTTCTGATCGAGCACGCTGACGTGGCGGTGGCGCCGGGTGTCGGCTTCGGCGAGCATGGCGACGACCATGTGCGCATCGCGCTGGTCGAGAACGAGCACCGGATCCGGCAGGCGGCTCGCAACATCAAGCGCTTCCTGGCGTCCAGCGCCAAACAGCCCAACAATGTGGTGCCGCTGGCCGCACATCGTTGAGCGCCTGACACTACATCGACCAAATTCTTGGGGGGCGTCGCCGGACATGGCTGAAGCGTTGCGTGTTGGAATTGCCGGTCTCGGCACCGTCGGCGCGTCGGTGGCGCGCGTGCTGCACGACAAGGCGGCGGAACTGACGCGGCAATGCGGCCGCGAGGTCGTCGTGTCAGCCGTCTCGGCCCGTGATCGCAAACGCGACCGCGGCGTCGATCTCGGCGCGGCCAAGTGGTTCGACGATCCGGTAGGAATGGCGCAGACCGCCGAGATCGACGTGTTCGTCGAGCTGATCGGCGGCGACGAGGGACCGTCGCGATCATCCGTGAAAGCAGCGCTTGAAACCGGCCGCCACGTCGTCACCGCCAACAAGGCGCTGCTCGCCAAGCATGGCGTGGCGCTGGCCGAGATCGCCGAGAAGGAGGGCGTGCTGCTCAATTACGAGGCGGCGGTGGCGGGCGGCATTCCGGTCATCAAGACGATGCGCGAGGCGATGGCCGGCAATTCGGTGACCCGTGTCTTCGGCATCCTCAACGGCACCTGCAACTATATCCTGACCCGCATGGAGGCCGAGGGCCTGTCGTTCGACGCCTGTCTGAAGGATGCGCAGCGGCTGGGCTATGCCGAGGCCGACCCGACCTTCGACATCGAGGGCCACGACACCGCGCATAAGCTGTCGATCCTGACCAGCCTTGCCTTCGGCACGCGGATTGCCGCCAACGACATCTACATGGAAGGGATTTCCAACATCAGCCAGGCCGACATCCGCGCGGCCGGCGATCTCGGCTACCGGATAAAGTTGCTCGGCGTCGCCCAACGCACGGAAAGCGGGATCGAACAGCGCGTGCACCCGACCATGGTGCCGACGGCCTCGGTCATCGCGCAGGTGCACGGCGTCACAAATGCGGTGGCCATCGAAACCGATATTCTTGGCGAGCTTTTGCTCTCCGGTCCCGGTGCCGGCGGTAACGCCACCGCATCGGCAGTGGTCGGCGACATTGCCGACATCGCCAAGAGCCGGCCGGGTTTCCAGCACGGTCCGGTCTTCGGCCTGCCGGCGAAGGAATTGCGACCTTACAAGAAGGCGCAGATGCGCAGCCATGCCGGCGGCTATTTCATCCGGCTGACCGTGCATGACCGCATTGGCGTCTTTGCCGCGATCGCCAAGCGCATGGCCGACAACGACATTTCGCTGGAATCGATCGTGCAGCACGCCGCCGGGCCGGATACCGCCCTGCAGAAGACGGTGATCCTCGTCACCCACGAGACGACAGAAGCGGCGGTCCGCAAGGCCGTCGACGGCATCACCAAGGACGACCATCTAACCGACAAGCCGCAGGTCATCCGCATCGAGCGGGCGGAATAGGAATTCTCTTTCTCAAATCGATTGATATCGCTGCGCTTTCAAGAAAGACCCGCCCAGGTCTTGCTGTTGTCATGGAGCTTTGACACAACCGGCGCGCCTCTAACGCATCGGCCAGGAAATCGGAATCGATTTTCGGGAAAGCACGATGCGTAGCTTCAAAGAGTTAGAGCGTCCTTTGCGCGTCCAATGGACGCGGCGCTCTAACGGGAGGCAATGTGCCAACGAGGATTGTCCACCGATGAACATTGCCCAGAACATCGTCGCCGGCCTTGACCGGATACTCACCATGGAACTGGTGCGTGTCACCGAACGCGCCGCGGTTGCGGCGGCCAGGTTGCGCGGACGCGGCGACGAAAAGGCCGCCGACCAGGTCGCAGTCGACGCCATGCGCGAGGAGCTCAACCGCCTCGCCATCAACGGTACGGTGGTGATCGGCGAGGGCGAACGCGACGAGGCGCCGATGCTCTATATCGGCGAAGAGGTCGGTTCCGGCAAAGGCCCGGCGGTCGATATCGCGCTCGATCCGCTCGAAGGCACGACGATCTGCGCCAAGAACCTGCCCAATGCGCTGGCGGTCATCGCCATTGCGGAAAAGGGCAGCCTGCTGTTCGCGCCCGACGTCTATATGGACAAGATCGCCGTCGGCCCGGGCTATGCGGACGGCGTCATCGACATCGATGCCTCGCCGGCCGAAAACATCGCCAGCCTGGCCAGGGCCAAAGGCGTGCCGGTGCCGGAGATCACCGCCTGTATCCTCGACCGGCCGCGCCATGGCAGCCTGATCGAGGCCGTGCGCGCCACGGGCGCTGCGATCCGGCTGATCGGCGATGGTGACGTCGCCGGCGTCATCCACACCACCGATCCAGAGGAAACCGGCATCGACATCTATCTCGGCACCGGCGGCACCCCGGAGGGTGTGCTGGCGGCGGCAGCGTTGCGCTGCACCGGCGGCCAGATCCAGGGAAGGCTGATCCTCGACACGCCGCAAAAGGTGGCGCGCGCGGCGAAGATGGGCATCTCGGACCCGAAGCGGGTTTACCGCACCCAAGACATGGCGCGCGGCGACGTGCTGTTCGCCGCAACCGGCGTGACCGACGGCAACATGCTGGCCGGCGTCAAGTTCGGGCGCAATTCCATCACCACGCATACGATCGTGCTGCGCTCGTCGTCGCGCACCGTTCGCGAGATCAAGGCAAGGCACCAGGATCTGGAAAAGTTTTGATTCCCGACTCGGCTAGCCGTCGCATATTGTGAGAAATGACAATCCGCAGACGGCGCGTCGCATGACGGGCGAAAACCGTATCTTCCTCGATG
>NZ_RZSW01000497.1:0-4738 GCF_003997375.1 Mesorhizobium sp. M5C.F.Ca.IN.020.29.1.1
CTTCTACATGAACCGGGACCTTGGCTTTCTGCATGAGGCAGCCCGACAGATAGAAGCGATCGGCTGCCGCAGCTGTCAATGAGAACGGGAAGGTTTGCGCAAGCGTCGGTCGTAAGATGACGCAATCGTTGGCCGGCCAATAAATACAATTTATCGTTGAGGAAAGATTCTGACAATTTGACAAGCAGCCGAGCCGCCAACGATCTTACGCCCTCCCGACTTGTCTCTGAACGCGCATACCCCCTCGGAAGCCATGGCTCGCCTGACCACTTCACCAATCTTCGAGGACCTGCGACTGGTCGATGCGGATAGGCTGCGCAGGCTTGTCAGAATGGGCGCCTATGAGGGGCATACAGGGGGGCTGGCGCGCGGCAAGCTCCAGGCCAATGTTGTGATTGTCCCCCGCAGCTTTGCCAGCGATTTCCACCAGTTTTGCATCCGCAACCCCAAATCCTGTCCATTGGTCGGCGTGAATCGCGCCGGCAGTCCATTGATCCCGGCGCTGGGCGACATTGACATCCGCACCGATGCCCCCCAGTACAACATCTATCACTTCGGGGAACTGACCCGTCAGAGAACGGACATCATCGACCTTTGGCGAGATGATTTTGCCGCTTTTGCGCTCGGCAGTTCGCTGACCGTCGAAGCCGCACTTGCCGAAAAGGGCGTGAAACTCCGCCGCATCGGCTGCGGCAAAGCCTCACCAAAGTTCCGAACCAGGATCAGGACTTGTCGCGTCGGACCGTTTGGTGGCGAAATGGTCGTCTCGATGCGTCCGATAAGCCATTGCGATGTCGACAGGGTTCGCGCCGTCACCGCACGCTTCCCGCATGCCCACGGCTCTCCCATCCATGTCGGAGAGCCCACGGTCATCGGAATAGCCGACTTGATGGCTCCAGACTGGGGCGAAGCGGTCAAAATCATGGACGGGGAGGTCCCTGTATTCTGGGCTAGCAGCATAACCGCACAAGTTGCACTTACTCGTGCCGAACTCGCGACCTCGATCACGGTATCGCCGGGGCACATGCTGATCACCGATGTGGATGCGCGAGGCGATGCGGGCGCTTTCAAGGTCTATTAGCAGTTCATCTGGGTTGGGCCGGCAAATAGTCCCACGGCGTGTTAAGCTTTTGGTAACTCTCCTAAGTCGAAAGCCAAAACGTACTGGCTCCTTTTGCCTCGATAAATGTTAGGGCTGCATCGAGGCGAGACAAAGGAGAAAAGACCGGGATGGCCACGGTACTGAACGCCAAGGGCGTTCCACTTCCCTACAGCGGATCCTCCGTAAAGTGGTACTCGGCGACGAATTCCGGCCCAACGCTTTATGGCAGCACGTACAACGACTCGATGTATGGCGACGGCAACGTCACCGTCACAATGCGTGGCGGCAAGGGCGATGACATCTATTATCTGTATTCCTCGAAAAACAAAGCGGTCGAGCTGTCCGGCGAGGGTATCGACACCATCTCGACCTGGATGAGCTATAAGCTCCCAGCCAATTTCGAGAACCTGACAGTCACGGGCGACAAACGATATGCTTTCGGAAACGAGCTGAACAACATCATTACCGGCGGCTCCGGCCAACAGACGCTCGACGGCTTACGGGGCGATGACGTTTTGAAGGGCGGATCGGGGGCGGATATTTTCGTTGTAAACCCCGGCAACGGCAGTGATCTGATCCTGGACTTTGGCGCGACGGATACCGTTCGCGTCGGGAGCTACGGCTTCACCTCCTTCGAGGAGGTGCGCGCCAATATGGTGCAGTCGGGAGCGAACGTCCGACTCAATCTGTCCGACAGCGAGTTTCTCGTCTTCGCCAACAAGACCATCGGCGAGTTCACCGCAAGCCAGTTCAAGCTGGCCGTGGACAGGTCGGCTCTGGAACTCACATTTTCGGACGAGTTCGACACGCTGGACCTGTGGAATGGTTCGAGCGGCACCTGGGACTCGAATTTCTGGTGGGGGGCCGCAAACGGCAGCTCGCTCACGAGCAACAAAGAGCTTCAATGGTACATCGACACCGACTACGCCCCGACGAGTTCCGTCAATCCGTTCAGCGTTGAGGACGGTGTTCTCACGATTACCGCCGCCCGGGCTCCTGAGGCGATCCGGCCGGACATAAACAACTACGAATACACGTCAGGTTTGCTGACGACCTACGAATCGTTCGCGCAGACCTACGGCTATTTCGAAATTCGGGCCGACATGCCCGAAAAACAAGGGGTATGGCCGGCCTTCTGGCTTCTCCCGGCGGACGGTTCCTGGCCGCCGGAACTGGACGTCGTCGAGATGGTCGGGCAGGATCCGAACAAGCTCATTTTGACAGGCCACTCGAACGCAACGGGGACTCATACGAAAGTGTCCTCTACCGCCTATGTTGCGGATACCGCAGGGTTCCACACATACGGGGTGCTGTGGACAGAAGACGAACTCGTCTGGTATTTCGACGACGTCGAAGTTGCCCGTGCCGCAACGCCTGCCGACATGCACGAGCCAATGTATATGCTGGTCGATCTGGCGGTTGGCGGCATCGCGGGAACGCCTGCCGACGGGCTTGCCACGCCTGCAGAAATGCAGATCGACTACATCCACGCCTATGCGTTGAACGATTGGGTTATCTAGGCGTAACACCTGACGGGGGGCTCGGCACGGACACGTTCGTCATCAGGCCTGATTTCGGGCGTGGTCATTGCCGCCTGAGACTGAACCGTGATTGATGTGAAGGCGATGTCGCATCCCCATCCATCCGAGCCGCGAACGACCCTCGCGGCGGTTCTGGCTTCCTTCCGGCGAGCCATGGCCGGAATTGCCTTGATGAGCGGCGTCGTCAATGTTCTGGCGCTGACCGGCTCGTTGTTCATGCTGCAGGTCTACGATCGCGTCATACCCGGCCGCAGCGTGCCGACGCTCGTCGGGCTCGCCGTGTTTGCCGGCACACTTTTCGTTTTTCAGGGCGTTCTCGAACTCATCCGGTCGCGTTTGCTGGTGCGCATCGGAATGGCGCTGGACGCGCGCTTGAGCCGACAGGTCTACGCCGCCCTCATGCGTTTGCCGTTGCGCACCAAGCTCGCCGGCGACGGCCTTCAATCCTTGCGCGATCTTGATCAGGTGCGTTCGTTTATGTCGAGCGCCGGTCCGACCGCGCTTTTCGACCTGCCCTGGATGCCGCTCTATCTCGCAATCTGCTTCCTGTTCCATTTCTGGATCGGCATGACGGCACTGGCCGGCGTGGTCATTCTCTTCAGCCTGACATTGCTCGCCGAAATTCGCACGAGAGAGCCCGCCAGAAAGGCAAACAATCAAGCGGCGGCGCGCAATACACTTGCCGAAGCGACACGTCGCAATGTCGAGGTTCTGCAGGCCATGGGCTTTGGATCACGCATCGCCGAGCGCTGGTCAGGGATCAATGCTGACTATCTCGATACCAATGCAACGGCCAGCGACCTTGCTGGGACGCTCGGAACGATCTCGAAGATCCTGCGCATGATGCTGCAATCGGGCATCCTGGCGATCGGCGCTTATCTGGTCATCCATCAGGAAGCGACCGGCGGCATCATGATCGCCAGTTCGATCATGATGAGCCGGGCGCTCGCGCCGATCGAACTGGCCATCGCCCACTGGAGGGGTTTTGTCACCGCCCGCCAGGCCTGGGCCCGGCTGACCCAGCTTTTGGTCCTGCTTCCCGAAACTGCGATAAGTGTCTCGCTGCCTGCGCCGAGATCTGCTGTTTTGGTCGAAAATGTCAGTGTTACGCCACCAGGCGAGGGCTGTGTGGTCGTGCAGGACGCCACCTTTGCATTGGAAAAGGGCGTCGGCCTCGGCATCGTCGGACCGAGCGCTTCTGGCAAGTCATCGCTCGTGCGCGCTATTGCCGGCATATGGCTCCCAGTTCGCGGAACCGTCAGGCTGGATGGCGCAACGCTCGACCAGTGGTCGCCGGAAGAGCTGGGCAACCATGTCGGCTATCTGCCGCAGGATGTGCAACTGTTCGATGGCACCATTGCCGAGAATATCGCGCGCTTCGAACCGCAAGCGCCCTCGGACAAGATACTGGCGGCTGCGCGCGCGGCCGGCGTTCATGATCTCGTCATCCGCCTGCCGGAAGGCTACGAGACGCGGATCGGCGAGGCCGGGTCGGCGCTTTCGGCCGGCCAGAGACAAAGGGTGGCGCTTGCCCGGGCTCTCTACGGTGACCCGTTTCTGGTCATTCTCGACGAGCCCAACTCCAACCTCGATTCGGAAGGCGAGGCCGCGTTGACGGTGGCGATCCAGGGTGTTCGCGCTCGAGGCGGTATTGCCATCGTGGTTGCACACCGGCCGAGCGCGCTGGCAAACCTCGATCAGGTTCTCGTGATGGCGAACGGCCGGATCCAGGCCTTTGGCCCGAAGAATGAGATCCTGAACAAGATAACCCGCCCGGCAGGCGTTCCCCTGAAAGTCGTTTCCGGACTTGAAGAGACGGCATCCTGATGGCGCAACGCACGCTATTCGCGGCCGATCGTACTATTCGACGCTATCTGCTTGGCGGTGTCGCAACCTGCATCCTGCTGGTTGGCGGGGCGGGGAGTTTGGCTGCCGTCACCGAACTTTCCGGAGCCGTCATCGCATCGGGAAAGCTGGTCGTCGACTCCAGCGTCAAGAAAGTACAGCATCCAACCGGTGGCGTCGTCGGTCAAATCTTCGTCCGAGAAGGCGATGCCGTGCAATCGGGCAAGGTTTTGATCCGCCTGGATGAGAC
>NZ_RZSW01000498.1:0-4735 GCF_003997375.1 Mesorhizobium sp. M5C.F.Ca.IN.020.29.1.1
GAACACCGTCATGGTCGAAGCAGCAGTTCGCAGCTTCACCCTCAGCTTCGGGCCGCAGCATCCCTCTGCTCACGGCGTTCTGCGGCTGGTGCTGGAACTGGACGGCGAGATCGTCGACCGCGCCGATCCCCATATCGGCCTGCTCCACCGCGGCACGGAAAAACTCATCGAGTACAAGACCTATCTGCAGGCCCTGCCCTATTTCGACCGGCTCGATTACGTGGCGCCGATGAACCAGGAGCATGCGTTCTGCCTCGCCGCCGAGAAGCTGCTCGAAATCTCGGTCCCGAAGCGCGGACAGCTCATCCGTGTTCTCTTTTGCGAAATCGGCCGGCTCTTGTCGCATCTCCTCAACGTCACGACACAGGCCATGGACATCGGCGCGCTGACTCCGCCGCTCTGGGGCTTCGCTGAGCGCGAGAAGCTGATGGTTTTCTACGAGCGCGCCTCCGGCGCCCGCATGCATGCTAATTATTTCAGGGTCGGCGGCGTGCATCAGGACTTGCCTGCGAAGCTTCTGGACGACATCTGGGCTTTCTGCGACCCGTTCCTCAAGGTCTGCGACAACCTCGACGAATTGCTCACCGGCAACCGCATCTTCAAGCAGCGCAATGTCGATGTCGGTGTGATCGGGCAGGACGACGCCTGGGCCTGGGGCTTCTCCGGCCCCATGGTGCGCGGGTCGGGAGCGGCATGGGATTTGCGCAAGGCACAGCCATATGAATGCTACCCCGAGATGGATTTCGACATTCCGATCGGCAAAAACGGCGACTGCTATGACCGCTATCTCGTCCGCATGGAGGAAATGCGCCAATCGGTCCGGATCATGAAGCAATGCCTGGAAAAATTGCGATCGCCCGAGGGCCAAGGGCCGGTGGCAATTCCAAACCACAAAATCACGCCACCTCCGCGGGCGACGATGAAACGCTCGATGGAAGCGACTATCCACCATTTCAAACTCTACACGGAGGGTGTTCGCGTGCCCGCCGGAGAGGTCTATGCCGCCGTGGAGGCGCCGAAGGGCGAGTTCGGCGTCTATCTGGTGTCGAACGGCAGCAATACTCCGTATCGATGCAAGATCCGGGCGCCGTCCTTTGCCCATTTGCAGGCGACGGATTTTCTGTCGCGGGGGCACATGATCGCCGATGTCGCTGCGATCATCGGGTCGCTCGATATCGTGTTCGGCGAGATCGACCGCTGACCACCCACAGGGTGTTTCAGATTTCGAGCAAGGCGTAAGGACGGCCGGTCGGCTTCGCCACGTGCATGGCGACGTTATATACCGGGGCACCGCCGGGCGTGCGACCTTCATAGACGCCGCGATGCGCGTGGCCATGCACCACGGCGCTGACCTTGAACCGATCGATCGTCTCCGCCAGGCGCGACGAGCCCAGGAACGGAAAAATCTCCAATGGCTCGCCAGCGACTGTCTCGACGACCGGAGCGTAGTGCAGGACGACGAGCGTACGATTGGTGCGAACCTGCCGCATTGCGTTTTCGAGCCGCATCGACTCGCTGACGCTTTCAGCGACCATCGCCTTGATCGCCGGCTCGCCGAACGAGCCGAGCATGCGTGATCCAAAACCGCCAATGAAACCCTTCACGCCGACAAAGCCGACCTCCTTGATTTCCGTCGTCTGACCGTCAAGAAGATGGACGCCTGCCTGCCGAAGGATGTGGGCGACGTCCTCGACCGCACCGGATTCATAGTCATGGTTGCCGAGCACAGCGACGACCGGGATTGCGCAGGCGCGCAAATCCTCAGCAAGGATTTCGGCCTCTCGGGGCCTGCCGAGATTGGTGAGGTCGCCAGTGAGAACGAGGACGTCCGCTTCGCGCGAGACCTCGCCGAAGAGATCACGACAAGAGGTCTCGGCGTCTTCCTGCACGTGCAGGTCGCCAACAGCCGCAATCCTCACCGTGTCGCCGTTCCCAACCCTTGCCTTGGCGGTTATGCCCTTCTCAGCCATCACGAAATTCTCCTGTTCCACCGACGCCGGCAAAGCCCCATTCTTTGACGTCGATCTCGTAGTCGGTCGGCGAAAGCAGCCGTCCGCGGCAGATCTTCATTCGGGGGGTGGGCAGCTCCCTCTGCTTGGCGAGACGGTCAAGCAATTCGTCGAGCAGCCAGGCTGGTACATGATCGCGCTCGCTCGGATAGATCCATCGGAAATTGAGAAGCTGCATCAACAGCACCTCCCAATGAACTTCGAGGTAGGAAAGCAGCCGGTGCCAGTCGATCTGATCCTGCGCCTTGAGGATTGTATGAGCGACGTCGGCGCCGTCATGGCGGCCTCTGTCTTGGATGAAGCACTTGGACCAGATAAGCTCGGTCGGACCGACGATCCGCACCCGACTGCCCAGCAAATCGATTTGCCTTGCGTGCTCCAGCCACAGGTCGCTGACAGGCATGGTTCCGTTCGCCGAGGCGAATATGACGTCAAAGAAATGCGTGCCCTTGAAGACCTTGCCGAGCCACCGGTCATCCAATATCTCGACCGCATAACCGGCCTGCTTGAAATGAGCGAGAATGCGGGCGTAATCGCCGGCCTTGCAGAAAATGTCGAGATCCTTCGTCTGGCGCGTAACGCCTGTGTAGGCGCTCACCGCGTAGGTGCCGGCGACAAGAAAGGGAATGTCCGTCGCGGCAAGCTCGCGGATCGCCTCGGTGTAGAATACCTCGGCCTCGGCGTAGCGAAGCGTTGGCTCCGCTTTCGCGTCGATCGTCGGAACGGATGCCGGGATGGCGCGTCCCTTTGGAGAATCGTTGGTCATGAAATCGTGGCTCCGAGGCACCCGCAACCTGCAACTGTCCGTCTTTAAACAAAGCCGCCGCCCCATGGTTCCGTTGCCGACAAGGCGGAGCCTTTTTCGCCGCTAGTGAGTTGAAGGTGTGGACAAACCAGCTGCACGGAGGTGACCATGGAGGACGGGCGCAAAGCGGTACGCGTCAGGCTGAGTGGAAGGGTGCAAGGCGTCTCTTTTCGCGTGTGGACACGGACGGAAGCCGAGAAGCTCGGTCTGTCCGGATGGGTTCGCAACGAGGATGACGGATCCGTAACGGCACTGATCGTCGGAGCCGAGGGCGCGGTTTCGACGATGATGAACCGGTTGTGGGAAGGGCCGACCGGGGCGTCGGTCTCCAGCGTGAAATCCCAAGACGTCGATCCCGGCCAGGAGCCGAACGGATTCAGGATTGTCGGCTAGCAAGCGGGTACCGGTTTGGAAATGCTTAAGCAAAAGCAAGGCCTCAGCAACTCTTGCCTTCCGCCGCCGGGAACAATCGGCAGCCAGCGCCGTTTGAACCGATCAGCCAAGACAAAGTCACTGGAGCAGATGGCTTTCCGCTCAGTTCGGCGAGAAAGCTTCTCGGGTCAGCTTCGGACTACCGACGGACAGTTCAATGTATGCTCTTGCACTAGCCACTGACTACGACGGCACGCTCGCGGAAAACGGGATCGTTTCCGATGCCACCCGTGCCGCGCTCGGGCGGCTGAAGGAAACCGGCCGCAAGTTGATAATGGTCACCGGTCGCGAGCTTGCCGATCTCGAAAGCGTTTTCCCGGAGCTTGGCATTTTCGACAAGGTCGTCGCCGAAAATGGCGCGCTCGTCTACACGCCGGCTTCGAAGGAGGAGCGCATCCTGGCGCCTGCGCCTCCGGCGGAATTCGTCGACAGGCTGATGATCCGCAAGATCGCGCCCCTGTCGATAGGACGTTCCGTCGTCGCCACCAGGGAGCCCAACGAGACCATCGTGCTGGAAGTGATCAAGGACCTTGGCCTGGAGCTGGAGATCATCTTCAACAAGGGTGCCGTCATGGTGCTGCCGAGCGGGGTCAACAAGGCGACCGGTCTTGCGGCTGCCCTCGAGGATCTGGGATTGTCCGCCCACAATGTCGTCGGCATCGGCGATGCGGAGAACGACCATGCCTTTCTGCGCGCCGTCGGCTTCGGAGTTGCAGTCGCCAATGCACTGCCGAAGGTAAGGGAGACGGCGGGCCACGTGACGAATGGTGCCCGCGGCGCGGGCGTGAGGGAGTTGATCGAGGGCCTCATCTCGCATGACGCCGCCTTGCTGGACACGGCGCGGCAACGCATTGAGATTGGCGCGGACGACGGGTCTGGCGCGGTGATGCACCTTTCACCGCGCGGCGGCGGCGTGCTGCTGGCCGGCACGTCGGGGATCGGGAAATCCACCCTCGCCACCGCCCTGACCGAACGCTTCGTCGAGCAAGGCTTCCAGTTTTGCGTGCTCGACCCGGAGGGCGACTACGAGGAACTGGAGGACGTGCTGGTGGTTGGCGACGCCAAAAGCCCGCCGAGCTCGCGCGAAATCTTCGACCTCTTGTCCAAACCGTCCAACAATGTCGCCGTCAACATGCTCGGGATCAAGACCGCGGAGCGGCCAAACGCCTTCGCCAAGCTGCTGCCGGAGCTTGCCGCGCTTCGCGCCCGCACCGGACGCCCGCACTGGCTGATCATCGACGAAGCACACCACCTGTTGCCGCATGCGCGGGATGGCACATCCTTTGCGCTTCCAAAAAGCCTTTCGGCGACCATTCTGGTCACAGTTCATCCCGATCTGGTTTCGCGGGACGTGCTGGCAGGTGTCGACACGGTGCTGGCTCTTGGCCCGGAAGCCGACAAGGTCGTCGAAAGCTTCTGTGCCGCAATTGGCGAAGACGTGCCGCAGGGCGTCGTGCCGCCACCGGAAAACAAGGTCTTGTATTGGAAC
>NZ_RZSW01000499.1:0-4733 GCF_003997375.1 Mesorhizobium sp. M5C.F.Ca.IN.020.29.1.1
GCTACAGGAAGGTGGGGGACAGTTTGTAGCTGCTTGCCGCCATTCGGAATTGGAGCGTCGGTAACTGAGACCGATACGATCGGCTGGCTTTCGCCATCGAAGTTATCGACTGCGCCAACGATTAACCGCGATGATACCGGTGTCGCGTCGCGATAAGTCCAAATTTGCCCGGCTTTGAATGGTTCATTCTGGGCCATAGCCGCCTGACAGATACCAAAGCAGAAGATTGAAAAACTCCATAGGAATATCCGGAGGATCGTTCCCATGGGATCGGTGTTACCCCAGCACCACATTGGCGGCCGATTCGGGCAGATCCTGGCCGAAAGCGCGCTGGTAGAACTCGGCAACGAGCGAGCGTTCCAGCTCGTCGCACTTGTTGAGGAAGGTCAGCCTGAACGCCATGCCGATATCGCCGAAGATCTCGGCATTCTCGGCCCAGGTGATGACCGTGCGCGGGCTCATGACAGTCGACAGGTCGCCGTTGATGAAGGCCGAACGCGTCATGTCGGCGACACGCACCATCTTGTTGACGATCTCCTTGCCCTTGCTGTCGCGATAGTGCTTGGCCTTGGCCAGCACGATGTTCACCTCATTGTCGTGCGGCAGATAGTTCAGCGTGGTGACGATCGACCAGCGATCCATCTGCGCCTGGTTGATCTGCTGGGTGCCGTGATAGAGGCCGGTGGTGTCGCCGAGACCGACGGTGTTGGCGGTGGAGAACAGCCGGAACGCCGGATGCGGGCGGATGACCCGGCTCTGGTCGAGCAGCGTCAGCCGGCCGGACGACTCCAGCACGCGCTGAATGACGAACATCACGTCCGGACGGCCGGCATCGTACTCGTCGAAGCAGAGTGCGACATTGTGCTGGTAGGCCCAGGGCAGGATGCCGTCGCGGAATTCGGTGATCTGCAGCCCTTCCTTGACGACGATGGCGTCCTTGCCGACGAGGTCGATACGACTGACATGGCTGTCGAGATTGACGCGCACCATAGGCCAGTTGAGACGGGCGGCGACCTGCTCGATATGCGTCGACTTGCCGGTGCCGTGATAGCCCGACACCATGACGCGGCGGTTGTAGGCAAAGCCGGCGAGGATCGCCATCGTCGTGTTCTTGTCGAACAGATAGTCGGGATCGATGTCGGGCACATGCTCGCTCGTCACCGAATAGGCCGGCACCACCATCTTGGACTCGAAGCCAAATTTCTCCTTCACCGACACGGTGCTGTCTGGCAGGTTGGCGATGTCGCGATCGACCTTGTTCATCTTTATCAACGTCTCCACGGGCGAACGCCGCGTTTCGCCGGCAATCGATTTTGTTCGGGGGCGGTCTTAGAGCCTTTTCCAACCTTATGAAAGTTGGAAAACGACACGAACCGAATGGTCGCTCAGCACAATCCTGCCTGCTTGAGCACACGATAGGCCTGGAGCACATCGCGGAACCGGTCTTCCGAACCTCTGTCGCCGCCATTCGCATCCGGATGGTGGCGTTTCACCAGTTCCTTATAACGCGCCTTGATATCCTTGCCAGTCGCCTTTGTATCAAGGCCAAGCGTTTCCAGCGCCTTGGCCTCAAGCGGCTTGGCCTTGCGCTCCCGCGCTTCGCGCGGATCCTTCGGGCCTTTGAACAGGTCGAACGGATCGCGCATGCGGTTGTAGTAGCCGGCGCGGCCGGAACGCTGCTGGGCGAAATCGGGCGAGGAGCGCGTCGAGGCGCCGTTGACGCCCATCTTCCAGGTTGGCCGGTGGCCGGTCATCGCTTCCTTCTGGAAGCGGGCGATCTCGGTATCGGGGACACCGGAGAAATAATTGAAGCCCTTATTGTACTCGCGCACATGATCGAAGCAGAACTGGAAATATTCGCCCTCCTTCATGCGCCCGACCGGCGCGCGATGGGTGCCGGCCTCCTTGCAACCGTCCCATTGGCAGATCGGCGAGCGCGACTTCAGCTCCGCATCCTTCTCCGGGCGGATGCGAATTTTTTCGAAATATTTGGGGTACGGTTTCATCTTACCCATTTATGGGCTGTTCGCTGGTGCGAAACAAGAATTGACATTTTTGCAATGATCGCCCTAACCGCTGAATCGGGGCATAAAGCGGGCGATCGGCGAATTTTGTCGCGGCGACGGTACCGCGCTTCCTTCCGGACGCGCAAAGGGCCCGATTTTCGAGGGTCATGCGCCCGCATATGTGGTGAAGGGAAGTACGAATGTCCATACAGTCAACGATGGAAGGCAAGTTGAAGAAGGCGTTCTCGCCGGAGCGGCTGGTGATCATCAACGAAAGCCATCTGCATGCCGGCCATCACCATCAGGATTCCGACCATCACGGCACTTATGACGGCACCGGCGAGACGCATTTCCGCGTCCGCATCGTCTCCTCAGCCTTTGCCGGCATGAGCCGAATCGAGCGGCATCGCGCGGTCAACGCATTGCTGGCCGACGAGCTGAATGCTGGTGTCCACGCGCTGGCGATCGAGCCGGCCGCGCCGAACGAAAAGATCAGGTGGTAGGCTTCAGCCGAGCGCCGCCTTCAGGAAAGTCATCACTGCACGGGTCAAGGTGTCGCCTTCGCCGAAGTCGCGGTTGATCGACATGTGCGAATAAGCGCTGCCGTCGAACAGTGTCACCTCGGTTCCGGTCGCCCGCAGGCGCTCGGCGAAGGCCCGTGAGGCCGCCGCACGACCCGATGCGCGCGAATAGGCGATAAAGGTCGGCGGATGTTTGCGGCTCCCGACATGGGTCGCAGGCGACAGCACGCGCCACTGCGACGGGTCGGGAAAGGCCCGGGCATAGGCCGGTGTCATGCCGCCGCTCCTCGCAAGCGCCTCCAGATCATAGGCCCTGGTATCGTTCAGAACCAGCGCCGCGACGCCGGGCAGACCGCCGCGCAGCCCGGTCAGTGCGGCGAGATGGCTGCCGGCCGAATGGCCCATCACCGCTATCCTGTTCGGATCGCCGCCGTATCTGGCGATGTTGGCGCGCACGTAACGATATGCCTGCTCGACATCGTTGGCCTGGGTGGCGACATCAGCCTTAGGCAGCATCCGGTAGTCGATCGAGACGAAGCAGAAGCCATTGTCGAGCAGGAAGCGCGGCTTGACGTCGACGTTGGTGCGATTGCCGGCTCGCCAGGCACCGCCATGGATGAAAAGGACCACAGGCAGGGAGCTAGCGCCAGCGCGCGCGTAGATGTCGAGCCTGGCCGGTCCGTAGTCGAAAGTTTGCGGAGATGGCAAAAGCCGGCGCGGCGCCGCCGAAGCGCTGGCCGGCAACAAAGCCATCGACATCAAAAGCAGGATTCGCCGATCGATCACCGTCATCTCCAGACAGCCCAGCCGAAAAGTGCACGCCGGCGCGGCGAGCGTGCAGTCAAGGATTGGTGAGCCGCGACAGAACCTACCAGAACTAGATGTCACCGGCCGGCCTGATCCTCAGCCTTGCAATCCGGTTCTTGTCGCGCTTCATGACGACGAAGCGCTTGCCGTGAAAGGTGAACGCCTGCTTCTCGTCCGGGATCAATTGCGTCTCGTGGATGACGAGACCGGCAATGGTGGTGGCTTCTTCGTCCGGCAGGTCCCAGGCGAGCGCCCGATTCAGGTCTCGGATCGACACAGTGCCGTCGACGACGACGGAGCCGTCGGCTTCCTGCTTGACGCCCTGCACGTCGATGTCGTGCTCGTCGGCGATCTCGCCGACGATTTCCTCGATGATGTCCTCCAGCGTCACCAGCCCCTCGACCTCGCCATACTCGTCGACGACGACTGCGAAATGCGCCTTGCGACGCAGGAAGGCGTTGAGCTGTTCCTGCAGTGTCGTGGTATCGGGCACGAACCACGGTTTTGAAGCGATCTTCATCACGTCGATCTTGGAAAAGTCGTTGCCGACATCGTTCAGCGCGCGCAGCAGGTCCTTGGCATGCAGAACGCCGACGATGTTGTCGAGCGAGCCCTTCCACAAGGGCATGCGGGTATGCGGGCTCTGCAGGATCTCGCGCACCACCGCTTCCGGCGGATTGTCGGCATTGACCGAGCGCATGTTGGTGCGGTGGACCATGACATCGGACACTTCGAGCTCGTCGAGATCGGACAGGCGGCCGATGCGGGCGCGATCCACGCGTACCACCTGGCCGTCGCGCCGAAAACCGTCGACGGCGCCTTGCGCTTCATCATGGTTCGAATGCTGCGGTTCGATGCGCTGCAGTTCATAGCCGAAGGCAGCGAGCAGGCGCGCGCGAAAGGCGAAAGCGAGCAGGCCGAGCCCGGCCAAGACACCAGCGGCAATCCAGCCGGCCTCGTTCATCCCGGGCGGCTCTTCTGCTGACCCGGGCTGCCTTTCGGCTGACCCGGGCGGTTCTCCCTCAGAAACGACAGCACTTCTGACGCCGGCACATCCTTGGCGATGAAGGCCTGGCCGATGCCGCGCGTCAGGATGAAGGTCAGCGCGCCGCGCGAAACCTTCTTGTCCTGGGTGATGAAGGCAAGCAGCGCTTCGGCATCAGGCAATTCACCCGGAATATCGGCCATGCGCCAGGGCAGGCCAACAGCGCGAAGATGCGCCTCGACGCGCGCCGCATCGTCGGGACTTGCCAGGTTGAGGCGTGACGAAAAGCGATAAGCCAGCGCCATGCCGATGGCGACTCCCTCGCCGTGGACGAGACGGGCGCTGTCATAGTGGGTGGCGGCCTCGAGCGCATGGCCGAACGTGTGGCCGAGATTGAGCAGCGCGCGGTCGCCG
>NZ_RZSW01000049.1:0-20059 GCF_003997375.1 Mesorhizobium sp. M5C.F.Ca.IN.020.29.1.1
CGCTTCGGCCCCGACAGGTTGCGGAAAAAGACATGCGGCTCGAACAGGATGATCGGCCGGCCATGGGCGTCGAAGCCGTGCCCGCTGGTCTCGACGTCGAGAAAGGCGTGGATCTCATCCTCGCCGATGCCGATCCTGGCGCCAAGTTTTGGCAGATCGAGGTCGTCCAGGCGCCTGGCGGCGCCTTTGAACGTGGTATCCATGGTCTTGTCCTTTCCGCCCAGGTCGCGGGCAGGTTGATGTTTGCAACCGACTGTGTGAAATGAGCCCAAGAGGAGCGGAGATCGGGAGGACAGCGGCCCATGTCGCAAGATGAAGGAACGGCGCGCTGGACGGTGAAGGCCGAGCTATGCGCGGTCGGCCGCGACAAGCCCTTGCTTGTGGCGCTGGCAGCGATCCTGTGCCTCTATTGCGGGCTGGTCGCCGGGCCGATCCTCTATGCGTTCCTGGCCATCCAGGGCATGGCGGATTTCTTCAAGTGACGGTGTTGACCTTTTGAAAACAGCTCGATCCGTCTTGCTGCCCGATCCGAAATTGCTTAGCCGGGATGAAACTGCTCCCATGAACCGTTCGTACCTTGTGGGACACAGGGAGGGCACGTGACAATAAGGATCAGGCTTCCGGGCGGGACCTTGAAGATCAAGACGAAGGACGAGCTGCGCCGCCGCGAACAGAAGCGCGAAGTTCCGGTCTGGCAGGTCGGAAATTACTTCATCGTCTGGTGGCCGAGCAGCATATCGGATCGTCCGTCCAGGCCCCCGCCAAAACGATAACCCTGCGACCCGACCCTTCTGGAAACAGTCCCAGAAGATAGCCCCAGAAATAGTCAATGACCGGCCATTGACTCTTCCGCCACGGAAGCTCTCTAATTGCTGCGCTGCACAATGGGGTTGGGCTGATGGCGGTTCGTATCAAGTTGCCGGGCGGCACCTTGAAGATGAAGGTGTATCGGGAATTGCGCGAGCGCGAGCGCACCCGCCGCATCCCTGTCCTAAAGGTCGGTTCGGTCTATTTCAGCTGGTGGTCGAACCGCCAGCGTCCTCTAGATGACCCGCCGGGTGCACCGGACGATCCTGACCAATTCTCGGCAACGCCTTGACGCCCTGAACGTCATCAGGCGCCTGCGCTCAATCCTTCCGGAAACAGTCAAAACGTGCCCATCGGCTGTTGACTCTTCCCTTGGGGAAGTTTCTACTTGCTGCATTGCACATCATCGTTGCGTTGCACGGCGGGAGTTTGAACCGGTGGCAGTGCGTATCAAATTGCCGGGCGGCACCCTCAAGATGAAAGTCTATCGCGAATTGCGGGTGCGCGAACGCGAGCGCCGCGTGCCGGTCATGAAGGTAGGTTCGCTGTATTTTGTCTGGTGGTCGAACAGCCAGCCTCACGACAAGTCGCAAGACAGCCGTCATTAGTCTTTGCAGTATTTGCGCCATTCGCCTGCGCGGGCTACGGCGTGTCTTTTGGACGCGTAAGCCAGCCAGCCGCGGCCGAAATTCTCGACTCACAGGATCGCTCGGTACAAACCTATCTACGGTCGACGAAATGCTACCGGCACTACCTCGTTGCCAGAGGCCGTGTCGAGCCAAACGAATTACCGCGTGAACACCTCACCATCACGCTTGCAAAGCGGAGATGCTTGCCGCAAATGATGGGCGGTCCAACGGATCTGCCCCTGACGATGCGAACTGACCTGCTGGTGCCATAAACCCTCAGCGCTTTCCGGCTCCAAGCGATCGGCGCATCCCGCGCCAATGGTGGAAACCGACGATGAGCGCGATGCGCGGGCAGCATTGGAGGGTGCTTTGTGCGCAAATGCCACAACCTCATTGTCTGCGACGGATCGCAGGTCGCCGAGAGACAGCAACAGATACGATACGGAACACACTGACATGCCTTTTGTGCCGCGCTTCCTGCAACACCTAGCGGGCGTCAATGTCGGCGCCGGCACGAAGATGGCCATTCAGAGCGTCCGCACTGCCCGCCGTGGCCATCACTCGATCGGCGAGGACGGTATCATCAACTGCCGTTTCTCGTTTGACCGGTCGGCAGCCCAAATCACGATCGGCCGCCGTTGCTTCATCGGCAAGAGCCACCTAGTCGCCGCCGAGCACATCAGGATCGGCGATGACGTCGTTATTTCCTGGGGTACGACGATCGTTGACCATAACTCGCATTCGCTGGATTGGAAGCAGCGAGCCAACGACGTCGCGGACTGGCATCAGGGCAAAAAAAACTGGTCGGATGTCGGCATCGCGCCGGTCACGATCGAGGAGAATGTCTGGATCGGCTTTGGCGTGACAATCCTGAAAGGCGTCACGATCGGCAAGGGCGCGGTCGTCGGCGCGGCGTCTGTCGTCACGAAGGACGTAGAGCCCTTCACGGTCGTTGCCGGCGTTCCTGCTAAGAAGGTCCGCGACCTTTCAGAATTAACTATTTAGTGCTGCAGAGCGCTCCGGCCATGTACGCCATGTTCCGCAGCGCAGTCTTGGGCGCGAACCTGAGAAATTCGGTCCGCAACTTGTATTTCACCCATCCTTTTGACCGGCCGGCCAGGTGCTGCTCATAAGCAAGGTCATGGGCGAAAGTCATTTGCCTCTCAACCTTGAGACCAGAAGTCTTCAGCAGATTTTCGAACGTCAACGGCGTGTAGAAATTGATGTGCCCATACGGCCCGGACATCCGAATGGCGCGATTGAGGTTTCTCGTATGCTCCAGCGGCACCTCGATGTAGAGCTTCTTGCAGACCCTCGCCGCTTCCATCAAAAACATCCGTTCGTGCTCGACATGTTCGACGACGTGGATGGCGAGACCGAGATCGAACGACTTGTCGGGATGAGGGATGTGGTAGCCGTCAAAGATATCCAGGCTGGCTAAGTTCGCGACATTCCTGGCCTTGATGGCCTCGACGCCACTTGTTGAAATCTCGACGGCTCCAAGAGTCTTCCCGAGACCTTTCTTGTTCAGCTTGTCCAGAACGGCACCTTCGCCTGCGCCGATGTCCAGGATCTTGTCGAAGGTCTCCCCCCGGAGGATTGCTTCTATATGGCCGACTGATTGCTGCGAAGCAATTTCGCGTTTCGCGGCTACTTTGCCATCTGCGTAGTAATCATCATAGATCCCTATAATGCTGCCGGCGTCCGCCATAGAGAAATCCTCCTAAGGATCACCCCCGCCAAGCCAACCGTGCCATAGTGCGCGAACCGCGTCCAGTGCGGACTAGGCGCCTCCCAGCCACACTTCGACGATCCTTCGGCATCGTCCTTAGGCACTGTGATTCCTCGACAATAAGTTCGGGTCATTGAACTGGTAGGATCTTCTTTCCGACGATCACCCATTCCTCGCCCTCTTCAAGCGTCGCGATCACTTTACCCTTGCACTGAATAGCGAATGGCGTGGCCTTATCCCCTTTCCGCGACGTATTCGATGAAGCGCAATGCATTGCCGTCGTGGCCGGCGTCGTTGAAGTGCAGGCCTTCTTGATAGGCCCCCGAGCTGATGTAATCGAACCCGTCGATCGGGATCGTCGGCACATTGCGCGACCGGGTAGGTTTGGCGGATCGCGCCAAGCGCTGCGTCGTATGTTCGGCCGCCCGTATAGCTGCCATCCCAAGGCGAGGACGGGGGCGTTGGCGGCGCCAGGGCCGCTTCCAGCGTGTTGATGATCGACGTGATGTTCGTTGAAATCGTCGCCGGCGGCGTGCCAAAGCTGTCGTTGATGCCCAGGGCGAGGACCGGCACGATCTTGCCGCCAGCATAGCCCCATTGTGCGACCGCAGAAGCAAGGCGCGGCGCGTTGAAGGACGCGAATGTATAGCTTCCGTGCGCGGCGCGCGGCGTCCGCAGACGCGGGCGCGAGCCGGCCGCCTTTATGCCGAGACGGATAAGCCCGGTGATCTCCACAGGTCCGCCTGCGACCGTCAGGGTATAGTTTCCGCTCGCCGCCTGCCCTGTCAGGGACGGGCCGGAATATTGATCGAGTGCCAGAGCACCGGCAGCGTTCACAGTCTTTGTAGGCCGCGCCGCCGTTGAAGGCGAAGGCGAGCGAGCCTTGACCGGCGTCCTGGGTGTGGTGGACGCCGACCTGTTCATAGGCGCCCGTGAACGCCAGGGACGCACCATCCGCAAGGATGATGCTTTCGCCGAGCGGCCCGCGCGTTCCCGTCGAGACGGTTCCGCTGGTCGTGACGCCATAGAAGGCGGGCTTGTAGGTAGAGCTTGGCCGCAGCGCCGTCATGCCCGGTTCATCGTCAGCAATACTGACATTTGCGAACTGCGTGACGCGATTGAACCAGTGTGCGGGGCGGTTGCTGGCCAGCGCCCAATGACAGCCGGAACCGCTTGCCCCGGCATTAACTTCGGTAATGTACCCATCGGACGGCGTTTGCATGACAACGCTGTAGTTCGACGGGGTATTCGTGCCTGTGTTGACCAATGACGGCCAGCCAACAACCTGCTCTGATCCGACAATATCAGCCAGTTCGTTTGCGCTAGCATAGGCAGCACGCGACTTGACGCCGATTTCGCCCGTGGGACAGAGACCCCGGCCAGTAATAGACAGAAGTGTTAGTGATAGCCGTGCCGCCGACCGAGCCGGTAATGGCAACCGGACCCACCGTCCGCGATCCGATCAAGACGATGACTTCCGCCGCTGACGCGCGAACGCCCGTGTCGATGGCAACCGGCCCCGCCACTACGTTGTCCATTCCGAGGATACCGGCGCCGATTTCGGTCCAAAAGTATTCACCAACCTCAACATTCCGGGCAAGAACCGGTGGGGCGCTGGCACCAGCGAGGCCGGCTGACGCGCCAAAGCTAAAAGCAGGCGCGGTGGTATAGGAACCCGACGCCGTGATGAGGATCATAGTGACTACGCCGCCAGCGACGATGAACCGACCGGCAGCGCCAGAGCCAACACCGCCAGTAATGGCGAGATCGAATGTCCCATCGGTCCCGCCAGCACCGCCCACGAGCGCACCGCTACCAACGATACCAAAGCCGACCGCCCACACGATCGTCGGGAAGATGCCCTTGCCATACAGGGACGCGTCGCGCCGCCTGGGCGCTGGCCAGATTGGCCGCGGTTGCTACGACATCGGCGGCGGTTTGTCCGGCATTGGCGGCGGAGGTGGAGGCGCTGGCAGCTGCCTGGCCGGCACTGGCCTCAGTGGCATCCTTCAGCACCTTCGTTTCTCGCGCAGCGCTTCCGCCTCATCGACAACGTCTGAAATGTCGGGCGACACAAACGGGATAATGGCGATGGCGTCGGTGCCCACGACCGGCTCGTCGGCCGTAAACTGAAACACCCGGTCGACATTGACTGTCCCTATCTGGGTGTGGACCGTCGTTCCCTTCTGCAAGGTGCGGGCGGTGCGGGCATCGCCGGCGCGAAGCCATTCGCCTTCGCTCACCGTGTAGATCCCGTTCTTCGGCGGGTCGGACTGGTCCTTGACCAGCACGCGGTCGCCAACCTCGCATGGTACGCCGTCGATGGTTTTCAGGCCATGAAGGAGGATGTTGGCTGTGGTCGCCAGACGCACGGGTTCGCGTTCGCCGGTCAGAAGTCGAACGGCGGCAGTTGCAGGTCGGGCCATCAGGCTTGCTCCATGAAAAAAGCCTCGGCGAAGCGAGGCTTAAAAGTGCTCTATGATTTCAGCGCGCACCACAGGACCTGCCCGTCGATTGTCGATGCCAGCCGCGACGATCGCGTCCGAATTTGCGGATGCGCAGGCTACGAATATCACGTCAGTTTTCTGCTGTCTGCCGAGATTGCGCTTTCTAGGCGGGCGTAGCTTAGCAGTCGCTTAGCACCTGTCATTTCAGCCGGTCTCAGATCAGGTGAGTTTAGGTGCCGGCACCTCGTGTTTAAGACCTAAGCGCCGTCTTCGACGAGAGCGGACGGATCAATACTCCTCGGACTTGACTCGCGAAGCTGGCGCGGCGTCGGCGTCTTGAGGGCCACCTGGACTCGCCTTCGAAGCCACTCCGGAGGAACTGGCTGGCAGATGAAGGTCGGATCGGCGTCGAAAAAACGTCCGGAGGTACAGATGGAATGCGGTGAGGTCGGAACCATGCGCTGTTTAACGGCGAGCAGTCTCGGCACAAAGCGACACAGCCGCCGCCACAGGCCTTGTGCGGACGGCTTTGCGAAGACATGAAACAGCGCGGCCGGATCGATCCGTGTTGCGTGGACAAGCGGAGCGATGGCCGCGCCTGGCGACGTGCGGGCGGCTTCGATGCCATAATACGCTGACGCCACGCCATCGGACCAACGAAACAAGAAAGACGCTAGCCTGGGATGTCGCGTGCGGACTGTTTCAAGGACGATCCGGTGCGACGTCAGCATGGCGACATACCTGGTCGACATAGAAGATGGTGATCGCCGGTAACCAATCAGATACTCGGGAACGACATCATAATCGCAGATCGCGGCAATGTTGAGCTGCATCTGCAAGTCTTCGGCTCCTTGCGCCCCTGCGGCTCTGAGAGACGGGTCGTATCCCCCGGTTGCCGTAAGAACTGATCGCCTGATTAGCGGTGAACTTGCATTGCCGATAAAATTCTCAACCAGCAGCCAGTTGTGAACGTCCCCGCGAGCGAGAATTGGTGGGGAGCATTCTATCACCAAATCATCATCATCGATGACCCTATACCATGCGTAGACAAGGCCGAGAGACGGCCGCGATTGAAAGAGGCCGTGCTGCTTCTCCAGCTTTGTCGGGTGCCACACATCATCCGCATCAAGTGGCGCTATAAATTCACCCTTCGCCGCATCAATTGCCAGGTTTCTGGCGACAGCAACCCCTTGGTTCTGCTGTCTCAGAAGAGAAATACGCGGATCACTGGTTGCAAACGCCTCGACGATCTCAGCGGTCCGGTCGGTCGACCCGTCATCGACAACTATGATCTCCAGCTGGTTGAAAGTTTGCGAGGCGGCCGACTGAAGGGTGTGTCGGATGGTCTTTTCCGCGTTGTAGGCAGGAATGATGACGGAAACTGCGGGTTGCATATCGAAAAAAGCCTGCTTTTGATGGAGGATGAATGCCACCGGCCTAAATACTAGCATGCTCGAGCGGGATGGTATCAAGCCGCCTGTCCCTACCGGCTACTTCAACATCTGAGAATTCGCCCGGTATTCGCACTTACGGCGGCGACATGTGCTAATATGCTGGTTTCACTCAGCCGAAACTCGTGGATGCCTTCATGCTTCCTCATTTCGCTCACATCCGTGCCCGTGGCCTCATGGTCTTATTGCCATCAACTATATGCTTGAACACTCACATGTATCGCGTTTCTGCCGATCGGGATGGCATCCGCGATCGGACGTGACCGTGGTTTTTACTGTTCCCGCGGCGGGAGAACGATGGTGATCCCGCGCGTTCTCCTGCAGCTTCGTCGGCTGGTGCGGCGTCGACGCCTGCGCCGTGCTCCCATCATACTGATGTACCATCGCGTTGCAGATATCGCCGTCGATCCGTGGAACCTAGCCGTCCATCCGGCGAGGTTCGACGAACAAATCGAAGCGCTGACGCGGAGCCGGCGGGTGGTGCATTTGCATGAGCTGTTCGATGTCATCGCACAGGGAAAGCCAGGCAAACCGCTTGCGGTTGTCACGTTCGACGACGGCTATCACGACGTCTACAGCAACGCTCGCCCTATCCTGCAGCGTCACGACTGCCCGATGACGCTGTTTGTTGCGACGGGAGCAATAGGAAGCGGCAGAGAATTCTGGTGGGATGCGCTCACGCGCATCTGTCTTGAGACGCCTGAACTGCCTGACCAACTCGACATCACGATCGAGGGAGGCAGGCATCACTGGCCTATCCCGAAGATGGTGGATCAGGCCGGCCGTGACAAAGTCTACCGGGAGGTGTGGTCCGCGCTCCGAACGCTGCCGTATGAGCGGCAGAACGCACACGTCGAAGACATTGCGAAATGGGCGGGCGTTGGCCTCGACGCCAGGCCAGAGCACTGTATTATGACTCCCGCGGAGGTTGGTGACATCAGTGACGACCTGATCACGATCGGCGGTCATACTGTCAGTCATCCCACGCTTCCGGCCCATTCCTTCGCGACCCAGCTTCGCGAGATCGTCGACGGCCGTTCGGCCTGTGAGCAAATGACCGGAAAACGCGTCCTCTCTTTTGCATATCCATTCGGAGACCATGACGCTCTGTCGGTAGCTGCCGTCAGGGAAGCGGGATTTGAGTTCGCATGCACGACGCGCGCCGGGTGCGTTGCGCCCGAGGCAGACGTGCTGCGTTTACCTCGATTGCATGTCGGCAACTGGTCAGGGGACGAATTTTTGCGAAAAATCGAGGATCATCTGTTCTGATGAACGCACAGCAGACTACCATTATCACTCCTCGACGCGGCTGGTTTGACCTCGATTTCTGGCACCTGTGGCGCTATCGCGATCTGCTGCTCCTGTTCGCGATGCGCGACATCAAAGTCCGCTACAAGCAGACCTTGCTTGGTCCGGCTTGGCTGATCCTGCAGCCCCTGGCGCTTACCGCAGCCTTGACCACCGTCATCAGCGGTATCGCGGGCATTTCAACCGGTGGCCATCCCGCGCCAATCTTTTATCTGACAGCGCTGGTGCTGTGGTCGTATTTTTCCCAAGTCGTCTCCACCGCGAGCCAGGTCTTCATTGCTAACGGTCATCTTTTCAGCAAGATCTACTTCCCGCGACTCGTCGTTCCCGTGTCGTCGCTGCTGTCGAACAGTGTGGCCCTGGCGATCCAGCTTGGCGTCGCATTGGCCTTCTTGCTCTGGTACCAGCTGACAGGAAAAGTGGACGGGTTGTCGTGGCGCCTCGCGTTCTTTCCGCTGGTGATCATCCAGATCGCGGCATTCTCGTTGGCTGTTGGGCTTTGTCTAGGAGCGTCAACCGCGAAGTACCGCGATACAGCTCATATGACTCCGTTCCTCATTCAGATCTGGCTGTTCGTGACGCCGATCATCTTTCCTTTTTCGGCTATTCCCGAGCAGTACCGGACGCTGACTGGATTTCTGAATCCGCTCGCTGTCATAATTGATGAATGGCGCTGGTGCTTTTTCGGCACTTCGGCAGTCGGTGCGCCACAAATCGCTGCAGCGCTTGTCACGACCTCGGTCGTGCTGTTCATCGGCGTCGTGATCTTTCAACGCGTCGAACGAACGGCCATGGACATGCTGTGAAGAGAAATGACAACCCTTGCGGCCCCGTAGAGAGTGAAGGTCGCCCTTGGTCGGCCGCCGCGCATTCTGCACAATGGGCACGACGCCGATGCCATTGATCTCCGTCATCACGCCTTTCCTCAATGTCGAGCGGTTTCTTCCGGACGCGATCGAAAGCGTGCGCGCGCAAACCTTCACCGACTGGGAAATGCTTCTTATTGACGACGGATCATCCGATGGGAGCGCTGCAATCGCGGAGGCTGCAGCAACCGGCGATCCGCGAATCCGTTTTATTCGATCGAACGGCCAGCGTCGCGGCGCCGCCGCGGCGCGCAATGCCGGAATAGCGGCCGCGTCGGGCATGTTCTTCACGTTCCTGGATGGCGACGATATATTTGAGCCGGAAAAATTCGAGACGGAACTTGCGATCTTTGATGCGCATCCTCGCGCCAAGGTCCTTTACGGACCGACCCTGTGGTGGTTCCCCGATGAGCCGCACAGGAACTGGACCGACTCGATGCCACGCCAATCGGGCCGTCTGCACATGCCGCCCGACCTGCTCGACCAGGTCATCGTGCGCCAGCGGGCTCATGTGCCGTGCATCTGCTCGATCATGGTTCACCGCGAAGCTTTGGTAGCGGTGGGCGGCTTCGATGAGGCGTTCGAGCTCTACGAAGACCAGACCCTTCTAGTGAAGCTGCTGTTGCGCTATCCGGTATTCGTGACATCCACGCCCACCGGCCGATACAGGCAGCACCTCGATTCGACATCGGCCAAGGCGACTGCTTCCGGCATCTACGATCGACTGCGCCCGCATGCTGCTCGCATCGGCTTCCTCGAATGGGTTGAGATGCATGCGTCGGCCTCGGGATTGATGACGCCGGAGTTGCAGCGGGCGCTCCGCTTCGCATTTGCGCGCTATCCGGCCCAGCGTCGGCCCCTGACACTTCGCGATAGGTTTGACCTCGCCATCGAAGCCGGACGCCGGTTCGCCCGGCGGCTGACGCCACGCCGCACCCTGTCGAAGGTGTTCAAGCTGCTGACGAGAGCACGGAAGTAGTGGGCGGGATCGGTGGCGCGGATTGGATCGCGACCGAGCCTGAGATGTCTGATACTAACGATACCGTTTTACGTGAATGACAAGTCGCATCGCCTCGCTGGGGGCGACGTGCTAAAACGAACGAGTGTCCATCATTTCTGTGCCAAAATTCTGTTTGTGAGGCCTACGGTCGCGTTCGATTTCTGGCAACGAACACCAACCCGTTGCCTCTCTGCGAAGCTAAGGAGAATTTGGCTGTTTCATGATCGCAGTCGTCATAACAACTTACAACCATACTCGCTTTCTCGAGGAAGCCATTCAGAGCTGTCTTCATCAAAGCCGGCCGATCGATGAAATTATTGTCGTCGACGACGGATCCACCGACAATCCGGCATCGGTTGTCGAGCGTCATCCAGGCGTGCGCCTGATCAGGCAGGAGAATTGCGGGCTCGCGGCCGCCCGAAACACCGGACTGGCGGCTTCCAGATCCGATTACATCACCTTTCTGGACGCGGATGATCGTCTCCTTCCAAATGCCATGGAGACGGGCGTGCGAGTGCTGGTTGCGCATCCAGATGCGGTTCTCGCTTACGGAGCTCATCGCTTCATCAATGGAAGCGGTGCGATCGAGTCAGACAAGCATCACGTCGCGCTTGTCGAAGATCCTTATCTTCAGTTACTGCGGACGGGAAACTTCATTGCGATGCATGCGACCGTGGTTTATCGGCGGGAGAGGCTCGCGGCCATAGGCGGGTTCGACGTTTCAATGCGGTCCTGCGAAGACTATGAGCTATTCTTGCGAATCGCCCGGCGCGGTTCGATTGTAACGCACGACGATGTCGTCGCCGAATATCGCATGCACGGCGACAACATGTCGAGGAATCGATCGATGATGCTCGCTGCAGCATTGTCGGTGCTTGACAAGCAGTTGGCAGGTCCGGTTGACGACGATGTGCGTCTTGCGGTCCGCGATGGTAGGCGGTTCTGGAAGACCTACTATACCGGAGAGGTGACTACTGATGCCTTGCGCGCGATCCGCGCCGAACCCGCCAAAGCGATTCGCATGCTGCGGCAGGCTTTGCAGATGTCGCCGCCGATCACGCTGCAAACAGCAGCATTTAAGATAACACGCAAGGTCGGCAGGCATGTGCAACGGCTGCTCGGCGCTTCCGGCGCTGTTTGGCGGGCTCCGCGCGTCGGTTCGGTGCGGTTTGGGGATTTCGCACGCACGATGCCGATGAGCCACTCATTTGGATATGATCGCGGCAAGCCAATAGATCGGTATTATATCGAGAATTTCTTACAATTGAATGCGGCCGACATACATGGCCGTGTGCTGGAAATCGGCGATAACAGCTACACGATGCATTTTGGCGGTGCTCATGTCGTCAAGAGCGACGTGCTGCATGTTGATCCCGATGATCCAAACGCGACCATCATAGGCGACCTGTCGCAGCCCGGAGTGCTGCCGTCAAACGCCTTCGATTGCATCATCCTCACGCAAACACTTCATCTGATCTTCGACATGTCGGCCGCGGTCGCTGCACTGGCCGAAGCGCTCAAGCCCGGGGGCGTGCTGCTGCTAACTGTTCCTGGCATCACCGCGGTCGATCGCGGCGAGTGGGGCAGCACGTGGTTCTGGTCATTGACGCAGGCGGCGTTGGCGAAGTTGCTTGCGAAATCCTTCAGCACGGCGAACATGGCGCTCGAAACCCACGGCAACGTCTTTGCGGCAGTTTGTTTTCTCCAGGGACTCGCCAAGGAAGAAGTTTCTGACCAGAAGCTCGACGTCCGGGATACCGCCTATCCGATCGTTGTCACGGCGCGCGTCGTGAAGGACGGGCTGACCGCGGATCAACCCGGCGGTCGAACCACAAATGTGACGGCTTGAGATCGATGACAGAATTGCCAGCCGTTGAGGTCCGAGGACTTTCCAAGCGCTACCGGCGCGGCGCCATCGGCGTGCGCTCATTGCGTGAGGAGGTCGAACAACTTGTCGCGCGTTTGCGCTCGCGGGAAGCCCAAGCTTCCCTCAACGAATTTTTCGCCATCAAGAACATCACTTTTTCCGTTCCGACTGGCACCGTGTGCGGTATCATCGGACCCAACGGCTCGGGAAAGACCACGCTGCTCAAGGTTTTGACCTCGATCACGGCTCCGGATGAGGGCGAGGCGGTGATGCGAGGCCGAATCGGAAGCTTGCTGGAGGTAGGGGCCGGATTCCATCCGGATCTCGACGGGATCGAGAACATCTACCTCAACGGCGCGATCCTGGGCATGAGTAAGGCCGAGATCACGCGTAAGCTAGACCGGATCATCAAATTTGCCGATATCGGCAGCTTTCTCGAAACGCCGGTCAAGCGTTATTCGTCCGGCATGTATGTTCGGCTTGCCTTCGCGATCGCTGCTCATCTGGAGCCGGAGATTCTCGTCGTCGACGAGGTGCTTGCTGTCGGCGATGCTGAATTTCAAAGGAAATGTATCGGCACGATGAAGAACGTCGCGGGTGAAGGTCGGACCGTGCTGTTCGTGAGCCACAACATGGCCATGGTTCGGCAGCATTGCACAAAAGCGATTTATCTGGACCGCGGCCTTCTGAAGGATTTTGGCGAGGCATCATCGATCATCGATGCGTACCTGTCGAACACCGCCTCGAGCAGCAACGGTTCCGAGCGCGTTGGCGATGAAGACCTCTGGATGCAGGTGGCTATTGTGTATCCGGGTACGCGCGAGCGATGCAGCCAACTCAAGTTTGGCGGCGATTACGATTTTGTGCTGAAGCTGGGCGCGAGGAATTCGTTTCACCGAAGCGTGGTTCATATCCAGATTTTTGATCAGGAAGGCAACTTGATCTCTGTGCTCGAAAGCCTCGCGGAAGGTGTTGGCCAATTTGACATAGTTGGGCAGGCCAAGGTCGTATTCAGCGTGCGATCGTTGGGATTGTTGCCAGGCACTTATACCGCTGGAGCGGCTCTCTATGCTTGGGGAGAGGATGACCCGGACCTCGCAAGCGAGAACTTGCTAACGTTCGACGTTGTTGCAGCAACAGTCAATGACTCCTATTGGCCATATCTGAAAGAGCACGGGATTGTGCGACTGTCGCATTCTGCCCAGTTGCTTAAGGTGGATTGAAGGCGCGTGGAGTGACGTCCTGGCGAATGAATCTTCGATGTAGTTCAATCCGTCGACCGCGCGACCGCACGCTGAAATCAATCGCGCGCGTCCTGCAAAGACTGAAGGACAATCCGGGCTTGCGGGAAGGCCTCGGTCAGGCACCGCGGAGACGAATGGAGGAAAAATTTCTCGCTTGCCGCAACCGCCGCTGCTCTCGATCGCCTATTGACCAGGCGGTAGCGCTCTTCCGCAAAAAGGATCGTCACGACCGGCTGCGATACCAGGCCAGCGCCGTTTCGACGATCCGGTCGATTCCGGATTGCTCAGGCATCCAGCCGAGTTCCCGGGCCGCCTTGCCGGCCGCGGCTACAAGCGCAGGAGGGTCACCTGCCCTGCGCGGACCGTAGGCCACCGGAAGGCGCGTTCCCGAAGCCCGGCTCACCGCCTCGACCAACTCGTTCACCGTAGTTCCGGTTCCGGTGCCGAGATTGTAGACGTGGACTCCCGCATCGCGCAGAAGCTTCTCCCCTGCCAGAACATGCGCACGGGCGAGATCGGTGACGTGGACATAGTCCCGCACAGCGGTTCCGTCCCTTGTGTCGAAGTCGGTGCCATTAATGGTGAAAATCCGGCCCGACCTAACCGCCGCCTCGATAGCGAGCGGAATGACATGCGTTTCCGGTTCATGCCGCTCACCGATGTCGCCGTCCGCATCACATCCGGCAGCGTTGAAATACCGGAGCACAACCGCGTTGAGGCCATGGGCATCCGAAAGATTGTCCACCATTCGTTCTACGATGAATTTCGACCATCCATAGGGATTGATGGGCGACTGCGGATGCGTTTCGTCAATCGGAGAACGAATCGGAACCCCGTAAGACGCGCAGGTGCTCGACAAGATCAGCTTGTCGACGCCGATCTTCAGCATTTCCTCGAGCAAGACCAGCGTCCCAAAACTGTTATTTCGGTAGTAGAGTTCCGGGCGCTCGACGGACTCGCCGACATAGGCGTAAGCGGCGAAATGCGCCACCACATCCGGCCGATACTGGTGCAGCGCTCCTGCCACCGCTGCGACATCGCAAATATCGCCCTCGACAAGCGGTCCCCATTTGACCGCGTCGCGCCAACCGCGCGAGAGGTTGTCATACGCAATGACCGACCAACCGGATTCAGCGAATGCCTTGCAACAGTGTGAGCCGATATAGCCCGCCCCGCCAGTGACCAAGACTGTTTTCATTCGGCTGCAGCGGACGGAGCATATCCCGATGAGACCAAGTCATCGAAATAGGCAATGGTGGTGACGAGACCATCGCGCAATGCAATTCTTGGCTTCCAGTTGAGATCGCGCAAGGCACACCCGATATTAGGCTGTCGCTGCCTTGGGTCATCGACGGGCAAAGGTAAAAACCTGATCTCGGATCGGCTTCCGGTAAGTTCGATCACGAGATTGGCAAGTTCGAGCATCGTGAATTCGACCGGGTTGCCGAGATTGATTGGACCGGTAACATCGTCGACCGTGTCCATCAGGCGAACCAGACCGTCGATGAGATCATTGACGTAGCAAAATGAGCGTGTCTGCTGGCCGGTGCCGTACACGGTTATCGGCTTGTTTCGTAGTGCCTGCACGATGAAGTTGGAAATGACGCGGCCGTCGTCCGGACGCATCCTCGGACCGTAAGTGTTGAAGATACGCGCTACCTTGATCCGCAGCCTGTGCTGCCGCCAATAGTCGAAAAACAGGGTTTCGGCACACCGCTTGCCTTCGTCGTAACAGGAACGGGGACCTATCGGGTTTACCCTGCCCCAATAGTCCTCGGTCTGCGGGTGAATCTCGGGATCGCCGTAGACTTCAGACGTGGACGCCTGAAGGATCTTTGCGCGAACCCGCTTGGCGAGGCCCAGCATATTGATCGCCCCATGGACGTTGGTCTTTGTCGTCTGGACCGGATCGAACTGATAGTGAACCGGGCTTGCCGGGCAAGCAAGGTTGTATATTTCATCAACTTCTATGTAGAGCGGAAATGTCACGTCGTGGCGAATGATCTCAAAGGATCTGTTGTCGAGCAAATGCGAGACGTTTCTCCGACTTCCTGTGAAGAAATTGTCGACGCATACAACCTCGTGGCCTTCAGTAAGCAACCGCTCGCATAAGAACGATCCCAGAAAACCTGCGCCCCCCGTCACCAAGACTCGCTTTGCCTGCTGCATTTTTGGGGTCCTCACGCCAGTTCTTCACGCAATCGAATGCGCAAAGCCCTGCGGCGAGGATAGGAAAAAAATGCTGCCCCGCAAACACAAAATGTTAACGCAATTGAAATTGTCGCGTGAGGTGTGCGCAAAAAATACGCGAAAAAACCGTTCATTCGCCCGTTTTTGACGGTTTTCGCCCGAACGTCGGCCTTGCCGGCATGAACGCGCTGCGCCGCAGCATGATCGATTGCTAATTAAGGAAGATGGGTACTGCACAGTCTTGACCCGGCTCCTATCACCGCCGAAGAACGCCTCGCGACTGGGGGTCAAAAGCTGACATATGCGATGTCCACTTTCGACCCCTGCATCCTCTCTCCGCCGTGCTACGCCGGTTGCAACTCGCTGCGCGGCAGCCGCGGGAAGGCGATCGCCACCGCAACCGCGCCGAGCCCGACCAGGGCCGAGCCGATGAACAGCCAGGAATAGCTGGCATAGGCATCGAACACCATGCCGCCGGCGAGCGGGCCGAAGGCCATGCCGATGCTGGACAGCATGGTTACGGCACCAAACACTGTGCCGAGGATGCGCTGGCCGAAATATTCGCGCGCCAGCACCGCATAGAGCGGCATCACGCCGCCATAGGTGGCGCCGAAGATGACGGCGAGCATGTAGAACTGACCAAGCTCACTGACGGCGAGATAGGCTGCGATGACCACGGACTGTATCGCCAGACCGGTAATCAGCACCGGCTTGACCCCCAGCCGGTCGGCAAGCACGCCGTATAGAAGCCTGCCGCCCAGCCCCGCCAGGCCCTCGATGCTGTAGATGCTGACCGCCGCCATTGGCGCTATGCCGCACAGCATCGCATAGCTCACCATGTGGAAGATTGGCCCGGAATGCGCCGCGCAGCAGGCAAAGAAGGTCAGTGCCAGAACGATGAATTGCGGCGAGCGCAGCGCTTGGCGAACCGACATGCCGGTATCGTTGGCGGCAAGGTCGGAGGTGGCGTCGTCAACGGCAGGCTTGGGCGGCTGGCGCACCAGCAATGCGGCTGGCACCAGAAGCGCCCATGCCGCGACGCCGATGACCAACATGGCGGTGCGCCAGTCATAGGCCGAGATCAGCCAGCGCGCGAAGGGCGAGATGGTCATTGGTGCCACGCCCATGCCGGCCGAAACCAGCGAAACGGCAAGGCTGCGGTTCTTGTCGAACCAGGCCGTGGTCAGAGCGATCATCGGCGCGAAGAAGGCGCTTGCCGCGAGGCCGACAAGCACGCCATAGGTGATCTGGAAGACAAGCAGCGAGCCGGTGCGGCTGGCCAGCACCAGCGCCAGCCCGAGCAGCAACGCACCTGTCATCACCACGATGCGGGCGCCGTAGCGGTCGTAAATGGCGCCCCAGGCGAAGCCGCCGAGGCCCATCACCAGGAAGTTCAGCGTCATCGCGCTCGATATACCGGCGCGTGACCAATCTGTGTCGAGCGTCATCGGTTCGAGGAAGATCGCCAGCGAGAACATCGCCCCGAGGGCGACACAGGTCATCATGGCGCCAGCCGCGACGATGACCCAACGATAGGAAAGGCTCATATTTTTCTCCGAGATCGTTTGGACACGGCGCGACTTCTTTCGTGCTTCGCAGCGCCGCTTGCGTCCAAAGGACGATGGCGACATTTCGAATCCTACAATCCGGTTGCATTTTTTATCCAGTCGGGAAATCGCGCCACTCGATTGCTCCATTGCATTGACCGTGCACCGTCCTGAGCTAGATTTCCAACCTGGCGATCAGGAGCTAACAGGCATGGAACTTCATCGCGGCCGTCTCATCGATCACGTCCAGCTGGTGGTCAGGGATCTCAAGGCCAGCCGCCGCTTCTACGAGGCGGTTTTCAAGGTGCTCGATATTCCGATCGGCGGCAGCGCCGAGGATTATTTCTGGGCCGACGAACTGTTCGTTTCGAGCGCCGACAGCCGGGCGGCCGAGGGAAAGCTGACGGGGCGCCACCACCTTGCCTTCCAGGCAAAGGACCGCGCGATGGTCGACGCCTTCTACAAGGCCGGCCTCGAGGCCGGCGGCACGGACAATGGCGCACCGGGCGAGCGGCAGCACTACCATCCCGGCTACTATGCCGCCTTCCTGCTCGATCCCGACGGCAACAACATCGAGGCCGTCTTTCACGGGTCGGCCAACCGCAGTGCCGCCTCGGTGAAGATTGCGTTCTGATGACCGGGTGACGGATCGACGGCGGAGGCCGTCCCGACCTATCCTATCGTGTCAGCACCGCCATCCGGCCCGCCAGGAAGTCGACGAACAGCCGGGCGCGGACGGGTAGCTGTCGCCCATACGCATGGACGATGTGCACCGGCATGGTCGGCATCGCCACCTCGGGCAGGATGCGGACCAGACGGCCGGCGTCGAGATCGTTCTGCACGGCAAACTGCATCAGATGCGCGATGCCGGCTCCGGCAAGCGCCGCTTGCCGGATGGCGCCGCCGTCGTCGGTATCGAGCCGCCCCTTCGGCACGATCACCGTGCCGTCGGCCAATGTGACGGGATAAGGCCGGCCGGCCATCTGGTAACGGACGAAGTCGTGGCTCTGCAAATCCTCGATCGAGGCCGGCCGGCCACGCCGTTCTACATAGGCCGGCGACGCCGCCAGGACGATCGGCAGATTGGCGATCTTGCGCGCGATGAGCCCGGTGTCCGTCAGCGCTCCCATGCGCACCGCGACGTCATAGCCTTCGCGGATGAGGTCGGCGTGGCGGTCGGTGACGCTGAGCTCCAGTTTCACCTCGCCGTGCTGAGCCAGGAACGCTTGCGCCCATGCGGCGATCAGGCCACGCCCGAGTTCCACGGCTGCCGTGACGCGCAGCAAGCCGCGCGCCGTATCCGCCATCTGAACGATGTCCTCGGCATCGTCCAGCGCTCTCAGCAAAGGCGCGACCCGCTCGTAATAGGCGAGGCCTTCGCTGGTCAGTCCCAGCCGACGCGTCGAGCGCTGGATCAGCCTGACCCCCAGCCGCCGCTCGAGCCGCGCCACGCTCTTCGACACCGCCGACGGGCTGGAGCCGAGCAACCGGCTGGCGGCATGGAACGAGCCGGCGTCGACTGTACGCACGAAGGCGACAAGACCGGCGGTCTTTTCGAGGATGGTGGTCATTCAAGAATTCCAGGCACGAAAGAACCGATCGAGGTAATCCTAATACGCTATCCGATCACGATTAAATACCGCTCATCATCGACAAAGGAGATTTTGATGAGCAAGCTGAACGGCAAGGTCGCCATCGTCACAGGCGCCTCCAAGGGTATCGGCGCCGGCATCGCCAAGGGTCTTGCGGCGGCCGGTGCCGCCGTGGTCGTCAACTATGCCTCGTCGCGGGAAGGTGCGGACCGCGTCGTTACCGCGATCAAGGACGCAGGCGGCCGAGCCGTTGCCGTCCACGGTGATGTGTCGCAAGCGGCCGACGTGCGCCGCCTGTTCGAGGCGGCCAAATCGTCGTTCGGCGCGGTGGACATCCTGGTCAACAATGCCGGCGTCTTCGCATTCGAACCGCTGGAGGCTGTGACCGAGGCCGAGTTTCACCGAGAATTCGACACCAATGTGCTGGGCACTATCCTGACCATCCGGGAAGCGGTGAATCATTTCGGTGCCGGAGGGGGCAGCGTCATCAACATCAGCTCGGTCGCCAGCGTCAATCCGCAGCCGAACTCCCTGGTCTACGCCGCCACCAAGGGCGCGGTGGATTCGATCACGCTGTCCATGTCGAGAGAATTGGGCGCCCGCAACATTCGCGTCAACGCCATCGCCCCAGGCGGCGTCGACACTGAGGGTCTGAAACGCATCGGCATCGTCGGCAGCGAATTCGAAAGCCAGATCGTCGCCATGACCCCGCTCGGGCGCTTCGGCCAGCCCGACGACATCGCCCGCATCGCGGTGTTCCTAGCCTCCGACGACGCGTCCTGGCTGACCGGCGAGCGCATCACCGCCTCGGGCGGTTGGCGGTAAGCATAGAGCCGCGGACCGGCCGTTCACGCCCCAGGCAGCGCGACGTCGATAAACACCGCAATCGATGACGGGAGCGATCTAAGCCCTATGTTGCGGCGAGGGAGGAGCGCCGTGCGGTATCGATGACGGCGAGAAGCCAGGGAGATAACGGATGACGGACGACGAAAGAGCAATCCGAAAGCTGGTCGAGACCTGGATGGATGCGAGCAGGCGTGGAGACACCGCGACCGTCCTCAGCCTGATGACGGACGACGCGATCTTCATGGTTCCCGGCCGGGAGCCCTTCGACAAGGTGATCTTCGCGGCGGCCGCGCAGGAGATGGCCGGCGTTCATGTCGACGGCACGAACGAGATCGTTGAACTACAGCTTCTCGGCGACTGGGCGTTCATGCGCGGTCGTATCGATATGACCGCGACGCCGCCGAACGGGAAGCCGGTGCGACAATCGGGATATACGCTGACGCTCCTGCGCAAGGAGGCTGACGGTGAGTGGCGGCTCGCGCGCGACGCAAACCTGCTGACTGCGCAAAGCTAGAGCCGGTCTCCTGCGTCTC
>NZ_RZSW01000004.1:0-42965 GCF_003997375.1 Mesorhizobium sp. M5C.F.Ca.IN.020.29.1.1
AGCCAATGCCGGCCGCCTGGCGGAGCTGGAGACGCGCGACACCGGCAAGATCATCCGCGAGACCCGCGCCCAGATTGCCTATGTCGGCGACTATTATCGCTACTATGGCGGGCTTGCCGACAAGCATGAAGGCTCGCATCTGCCGATCGACAAGGCCGACATGGACGTCACCATCCGGCGCGAGCCGATCGGCGTCGTCGCTGCCCTCGTGCCGTGGAATTCGCAGCTCTTCCTTTCGGCGGTCAAGCTCGGTCCGGCTCTGGCGGCCGGCTGCACGGTGGTCTTGAAAGCCTCGGAAGACGGCCCAGCGCCGCTGCTGGCCTTCGCCGAACTCGTTCACGAGGCCGGATTTCCCGCCGGAAGCGTCAACATACTGACCGGGTTCGGGCACGATTGCGGCCGGCGCCTGACAAGTCACCCGCTGGTTTCACGCGTCGCCTTCACCGGCGGACCTTCGACCGCTCGCGCGATAATCCGCAACACGGCGGAAAATCTCGCCTACACGACGCTGGAGCTGGGCGGGAAAAGCCCGGTTGTCGTTTTCGCCGACGCAGACCTGGACAGCGCGGCCAACGCGGTTGTGGCCGGGATTTTCGCGGCGTCCGGGCAAAGCTGCGTCGCCGGCTCACGGCTGCTTGTCGAGCGTTCGATAAAGGCCGAGTTCCTGGACAGGCTGAAGCACAAGGCCGAGGCCATCAAAATTGGTGATCCGCAGGATCCGGCCACCGAAATGGGACCGCTGGCAACGCCACGCCAGCGGGAATGGATCGAGAAGGTCGTTGCCGAGAGCCTCGCCAATGGCGGGACGCTGGTCACCGGCGGAAAAAGGCCCGACGATCATCCGCACGGCTTCTACTACGCACCGACCATCATCGACGCCGAGGATCCAGCGCTGCCCTGCGTGCGCGAGGAATTGTTCGGGCCGGTGCTCAGCGTTCTCGCCTTCGACACGGAAGCCGAAGCCCTGGCGCTTGCCAACGACACGCCGTTCGGCCTGGCCTCGGGCGTGTTCACCACCAATCTCGCCAGGGCGCACCGTATGGCGCGCGACATCCATGCCGGTGTCGTCTGGGTCAACACCTACCGCGCGGTTTCGCCGCTCGTGCCGTTCGGCGGCTATGGTCAGTCCGGGCTCGGCCGCGAGGGCGGGCTCGACGCCATCCGCGACTACACGCGCTCGAAATCCGTCTGGATACGGTTATCCGACGAGCCGATCCCGGACCCGTTCGTCATGCGATGAGGGCAGCGCCGATCGCGCAATTTCATAAGAACAAGAAACCAAGCAACCAACAGAGGAGAATGACATGAAACTGATTTTGACCGGCATTTTGGCCGGACTCCTGGCAGCCACTGCCGCACGGGCCGATGAAATGGTGTTCACCAGTTGGGGCGGAACCACGCAGGAGGCGCAGACCAAATCCTGGGCTGCTCCGTTCGAAGCGAGTTCAGGCATCAAGGTTCTGCAGGACGGCCCGACCGACTATGGCAAGCTGAAGGCCATGGTGGAAGGCGGCAGCGTCGCCTGGGATGTCGTCGATGTCGAAATGGATTTCGCCATCAAGGCGGCCAAGGACGGCCTGCTCGAGCCGATCGATTTCAACGTCGTGCCGAAAGCCGATCTCGATCCTCGCTTCACCACCGACCATGCGGTTGGCAGCTTCTACTACTCCTTCGTTCTTGCCTGGAACAAAGGGGCAGTGTCGGGCGAACCAACGGGCTGGGCCGACATGTTCGACCTGACGAAATTTCCCGGCAAACGCACGTTCTATAAATGGTCGGCGCCGGGCGTCATCGAAATCGCACTGCTGGCCGACGGCGTGCCGGCAGACAAGCTCTATCCCCTCGACCTCGACCGGGCGTTCAAGAAACTCGACACGATCAAGTCGGAAATCGTCTGGTGGGATAGCGGCGCGCAGTCGCAACAGCTGATCGCCTCCGGTGAAGCGGCCTTCGGGCAGCTCTGGAACGGACGTGTCTTCGCCCTCAAGCAGGACGGCGCCGATGTCGGCGCATCCTGGAATCAGAACATGACCGCCGCCGACGTGCTCGTCATCCCCAAGGGTTCGAAGAACAAGGCGAGCGCCATGAAATTCCTGGCCACAGCGACAAGCCCGAAAAGCCAGGCAATGTTTGCTGAAGCAAGCGGCTACGCACCCATCAACAAGGCAGCCAAGGCCGAAATGCCGGCCGATGTCGTCAAGTCGTTGCCGGACGCCTATGTCGACGGGCAGATCAACCTCGACATGAACTACTGGGCAGAAAACCGCGACACGATCGCGGAGCGTTGGTACGCCTGGCAGGCCAAATAGAAGCCGACCTCACCCATGAACCGGCGGGGCGTCGCCAGGCGTCCCGCCTGAGCTGCGGATCATCGCCATGTCGGGCAATTTGCTTCATCGACAGCCAATCCTCCGAAGGCCAGATGGCGTCGGCGGCGCCCTGCCAGCGCTGACCCTCATCACCCTGTTCTTCGTGGTGCCGGTTGTTGCGCTGCTGTTGCGCAGCGTAACCGAACCCGTACCGGGCCTGCAGAACTACGCAATCCTGTTTGGCGACGGCACCTATGGGCGAGTCTTCTTCAATACGTTTCTGGTCGCCACAGTCGTCACCGCCGTCACCGTGATCGTGGCGTTTCCAGTCGCCTGGATGCTGGCGATCATGCCGCCTGCCCTCGGCTCGATCGTCTTCGGCATCATCATCCTGTCGATGTGGACCAATCTGCTCACCCGCACCTATGCCTGGATGGTGCTGCTTCAACGCACCGGCGTCATCAACCGGACGCTGATGGATATCGGCCTGATCAGCGAGCCGCTGCCGCTGATCAATAACCTGACCGGCGTCACCATCGGCATGGTCTACATCATGCTGCCCTTCATGATACTGCCACTGGTCGGAACCCTGCGCGCCATTGATCCGATGACGCTGCGCGCCGCCGCTCTGTGCGGTGCGAGTCCCTTCGAGGCTTTCCGCCGCATCCTGCTGCCATTGTCGCTTCCGGGAATAGCTGCAGGCGGCCTGATGGTTTTCGTCATGTCGCTCGGCTATTTCGTGACACCGGCGCTGCTCGGCGGCACTTCCAACATAATGCTCGCCGCATTGATCGCCCAGATGATCCAGTCCTTGCTCAACTGGGGGCTCGGAAGCGCGGCGGCTTTCATCCTGCTTTTGGTTACCATGGCGCTCTACGCGCTGCAGCTGCGCCTCGTCGGCGCCAAGCGCATGACAGGAGGTATCTGAGATGCTGCTCGACTACGACCGGCTGGGCTGGCTGCGTGCAGCACTTCTCGGCTTCACCGGCCTGGTTGCCGCGTTTCTGCTACTGCCGGTGGTCTTCATTGTGCTTCTGTCGTTCGGATCGTCGCGGTGGCTGGCTTTTCCGCCGCCCGGCTGGACGCTGAAATGGTATGAGGAGCTCTTCGCCGATCCGGCCTGGCTCGAAGCGGCGCTGACCAGTGCGCGCATTGCTACTATGGCTGCGATCCTTGCCGTCGCCATCGGGCTCCTGGCGTCTTTCGCCCTGGTCAGGGCACAGTTTCGCGGGCGCAGCACGCTTCGCGGCCTTCTGCTGACGCCAATGGTGCTGCCGGTCGTGGTCTTCGCCATCGCCATCTATGCATTCTTCCTGCGGATCGGGCTTGGCGGCACCACGGCAGGCTTCGTCATCGCACACACAGTCCTGGCACTCCCCTTCGCCATCATTCCCATCACCGCGGCACTCGAAGGGTTCGACAAATCCATCGAGGATGCGGCGATCGTCTGCGGCGCAAGCCCATTCGAAGCAAAACTCCGGGTCACCTTGCCGGCGATCAAGATCGGGATTTTCTCGGCGGCGATCTTCGCCTTTCTCGCCTCATGGGACGAGGTGGTGGTCGCGATCTTCATGGCCAGCCCCACCTTGCAGACTTTGCCGGTCAAGATCTGGGGCAGCCTGCGCCAGGATCTGAGCCCGGTCATCGCCGCGGCGTCCAGCCTTCTCGTTCTCCTGACGCTGAGCCTGATGATCGTAACCGCACTCATTCGGCGGAAATTGTCGAAATGACCGAACCCTTCCTCTCCATTCGCGACCTGCGCAAAACATTCGGCAGCTTCGTCGCCGTGCACGATGTCACGATCGATATACCCAAGGGCGAGTTCCTGACCTTTCTCGGCCCTTCCGGCTCTGGCAAGTCGACGACGCTCTACGCGATCGCCGGATTTCAGCATCCGACATCCGGCAACGTTCTTCTCGAAGGGAGGTCGCTGCTGTCGGTGCCGTCGCACAAGCGCAACATCGGCATGGTGTTCCAGCGCTACACGCTGTTCCAGCATCTCACCGTCGCCGAGAATGTTGCCTTTCCGTTGCGCGTGCGCCGCCGGCCGGACGCCGAGGTCAAACGAAAAGTCGCCGAGATGCTGTCGCTGGTGCGGCTGGAGAGTTTCGGCGGCCGATATCCTGCCGCGCTTTCCGGCGGACAGCAGCAGCGCGTGGCGCTTGCCCGGGCGCTGGCCTACGATCCGCCGATCCTTCTGATGGACGAGCCGCTTTCGGCACTCGACAAGAAGCTGCGCGAGGAAATCCAGGCCGAGATACGACGCATCCATCGCGAAACCGGCGTAACGATCCTTTACGTCACCCACGATCAGGACGAGGCCCTGCATCTTTCGGATCGCATCGCCCTGTTTCGGGAAGGGCGCATCGAGCAGATCGGCACCGGTGAGGACCTCTATCTGAGACCGGCGAGCGAATTCGTGGCCAGCTTCATCGGAAATTCCAATTTCCTGCCAGCCGAGCATCTTGAAACCATCAACGGCTCCGCCACGATCCGCCTGGCCGATGGCTCGGTTGTCTCGGGCGTCAGGATCGATCAGGACTTCAGCCATGGCCAGAAGACCAGGCTGATGGTGCGGCCGGAAGCGTTTCGGCTGAGACCCGGCCCGGCCACTGCCGGGCTTGCGGTCGAATTCGTCGACACCGCTTTCTTCGGCGAGCGGCGACGTGTCATCGCGCGAACGGCCGCCGGTCAGGAGATCGACGTCAGGCCGACATCCGACATGGCGGAAGCACAGGAAGGCATCGCCTCGAGCAGACAGCAGATTTTTTTCGATCCCGCTGCCGCATTTCTGTTTCCAGCCTGATAGACGACAGTTGACTTCAGCACGGCGTAACTCGCGCTAGGGCCTCGCCAGGTCCGAGATGTTCATCGCCACATGCTGCAGCAACACCACATCGACACACCAAGACCTGTCTTCCACGGTCAGAATTTGCGGTTTTGACTTCAAAAGGGAATTGGGCGGGTTGAATTGTCCTCGGCTTTGTCCACTTTCGGTATCAATTGCCCGCGTGGTGCGACTTCCGGCGAAAACAACGCGATCGAATTGACGAGAAAAATACCGTCAGCGGTGCTGGAGACAACGTCGAAGAGCGTGGCGGCCTGAAGCGTACCGAGAGGTGTTGCGTACCGAGGCTACGTCGGCTGCGAGGTGAGTTTTGGCCGCAAAAGCATTGCTTATGTGGCCGTTAGACGGGCAGCCTCGGCCCGCAGCGCTCAGTGGCAGAGACCGCCGGCATTGCGCCGGTTCTTATTCGCCATATCTGGAGCATCTGATGCCGACCCGACCCTATGCCATCCTTGAAGCGCCTTCTTCGCTGGGTCTCGCGACCGACGGCGTCGAGGGCTTGCCCGGTCGGCTGCTGGAACTGGGCCTCGCCGACCGCATCCATGCGCGCCATGCCGGGCGACTGGCCGTCCCGCCGAAAGACCCGAAGCCCGACCCTGCCACTCTGACGCTGAATGCCAACGCGATCGCGGCGTGGTCGCCCAAGCTCGCCGACGCCGTGGAGGAGGTGCTGGATGCGCGCGAATTCCCGGTGGTGCTGGGCGGCGACTGTACGATCGTGCTGGGCCCGATGCTCGCGCTGCGCCGGCGCGGCCGCTACGGCCTGTTCTTCATCGACGGCCACGCCGACTTCTTCCAGCCCGAGGCCGAGCCGAATGGCGAAGGCGCGTCCATGGACCTGGCCTTCGTCAGCGGCTACGGGCCGGCGCTGCTGGCCGACCTGGAGGGTCGCCGCCCGTTGGTGCGTCCGGAGGACGCTGTCGCCTTCGCATTTCGCGACCACGAAGACCAGGCCGAATTCGGCAGCCAGCCTTTGCCAGCGGAGCTCATGGCCTACGATCTGCACGCCATCCGCCGCCTGGGCGTCGAAGCCGCCGCCCGGGCGGCCGTTGGCCACCTGACGCGGGCGGAAGTCGACGGCTTCTTCATCCATCTCGACGCCGATTGTCTCGACGATGCGATTATGCCGGCGGTCGATTTCCGCGTACCGGGCGGGCTGTCGTGGGACGAACTGTCGGCGGCGCTCCGGATCATCCTGGCGAGCGGAAAGGCGGTCGGGCTCGAGGTCGCCATCTACAATCCGCGCCTCGACGTCGACGGCAGCGCCGGCCGTGGCCTTGCTGATGTCCTGGCCGTAGCTCTCGGCACTGCCACGCCTGCTTAGTATTGAAACCAATAACAAATAAATTTGCTGACGGCGGTCAAATTCGACACCGTGACCCATTCACCTGGACCGGCCCTTTTCCCTGTTGATGAAATCAAGGATCAGGTGAGCTGCCGCTTCCGCACGGGTTTCGAGCAGGAGATGACCGGCGTCGAGGATATGGGCGTCCATACGGGGAAGCGCCTCGATCCAACTCATGGTTTCGGCGAGTTCGAAGAAGGGGTCATGGCGACCCCACACCATCAGTGCAGGCGGCTGGTAGATTTGCAGATAGCTCTGGATCTCTGCGAAGCGGCGCACATAGTTTCCATAGTCCGCCACGAGGGCACGTTGTGCCTTGAGCCGTCCTGGCAGGCTCATCACGCGCCAGTCCTCATCCCAGTTTTCGGCGGCGATGGACTTTGCAATATCGTCGGGCAGGCCCCCGACATACTGATACCGCATCCCTTCCCAGGTCAGATGAGCGGTGGCGGCGGCCTCATTCTCCGCGGTGGGGTTCGACCAATAGGCGATGGTATCTGCCCATTGGCGGCCGAACCCACTGGTATGAGCATTGGCATTCTGGATGATCAGACCCGTCACCAGCACGGGCGCATACATCGCGACATGAAAGCCGACTGGCGCGCCGAAATCGTGAAGATAGATGAAGCGGGGACCGACGGAGAAGTGGTCGAGGACTTCGAGGATTGCCTTCCCCATTGCTTCGAAGGAGGTCGAGGCAAGGACATCGGACTCCCCGAACCCCGGAAGATCGGGAGCGATGACGAACAGGTCGTCGAGGAGCATCGGGGCCAGACGCCGGAACGTGCGCGTTGAGCTGGGAAAGCCGTGCAGCAGCAATAGGGCGGGACTGGAGGGATCCCCTCCGACATCCACCGCGAGACGGCTTCCGCCCATGACACGAAGATAGTGCCGGATCATCGCAGGCCTCCTTCTCTCGCCGAGCCATTGCTCGGTTCGCCCGCCGTTCTCCCGGATTTATTCTAAATCAGTGGGTTACGTGGCGCTATAGCGTGCTTGCGGATACGCCCGGACGGGCAAAAATCACTCCCAGTCGATTGTTTTTGAGGGACAATTTTGTTCCTCAAACACAATCGCCGTCGGACTGTTCGGGGTTCCCAGCCTTCCACCTGTTTTCCCGACGAGATCCCGCGCCTTACCCGCCCCCTGGATGGTGGCAAGCAACCAGGCGACCGTCTCCCGTGCTCTGCAGAAGCGGCCGCTCGTTGCGGCACGTGGAGGTAGAAGCCGGGCAACGGGTGTGGAACCGGCACCCGGAGGGTGGGTTCATAGGGCTCGGCAGGTCATCCTTCAGGACGAGCCGCCCATGCCGCGCCCGATCGACACTAGGAATCGGCACCGCGGAACGGAGTGCCGCAGTGTAGTGGTGCCTGGGTGCCGCAAAGACCAGATCGGTCGGCCCGCTTTCCACGATCGATCCCAGATACATGACGGCCACTCGCGTCGAAATCTGACGCACCACGGAGAGGTCATGGGCGATGAATACATAGGTCAGGTTGAACTCCTCGCGCAGATTGGCGAGCAGATTGACGATCTGGGCCTGGATCGAAACGTCGAGCGCCGAGACCGGCTCGTCGGCCACGATCAACCGTGGCCGGAGCGCCATCGCGCGAGCAATGCCGATACGCTGGCGCTGGCCGCCCGAGAATTCGTGGGGATAGCGCGACGCGTGCTCGGGGGACAATTCAACCCGGCGCAGAAGCTCGGCGACGCGGTCCGCCATTTCGGATGCCGAGAGGCGCTCATGGATGCGGAACGGGTCGGCCAGCAGATCGCCGACGCGCCGGCGCGGATTGGGCGAGGCGCTCGGATCCTGAAAGACCATCTGCATCTGCCGCCGCAACGGACGGAGTTGGCGCTGGGACGCGTCGGTAATGTCGCGGCCCTCGAACTCCAGCGAACCCGGAGGTGATGTCGGTCAGGCGCACCAGGCATCGGCCGAGAGTGGATTTACCGCAACCGGACTCCCCGACGGTGCCAAGCGTTTCCCCGGGCCAGATATCGAGCGATACCGTGTCGACCGCCTGGACCGTCCGGCGCTGCGCCGGGAAGATCGAGCGGCCGACGTGATAGTGTTTGGAAAGGTCGCTGGTCCGGAGCAGCGGGCGCTCCCGCAGCACGCCGCTCATACTGGCGTCTCGATGCTGGCAACCTCGCGTATATGGAACCGTTTGCGGCTGGTTTCCGGCAATGCGCAAGCAGCACGATGGCCGTTCCCGCCGACAAGCGGGGGCTGGACAACGCAGGCATCGTGGCGGAACGCACAGCGCGGGCCGAAGGCGCAGCCTTTCGGGGGTTGGAAAGGGAAGGCGGAGTTCCCGGAATCGCGGCGAGCCGTGCCGGACATCGTTCAGCGCAATAACGCAGATGTAAGCCCCACACGCCAATTCGCTGTCTTGGACCGTCTCGAAACTGGCTCAAGGAACTCAATAGCGAAAGCTCCGCATTTTGCAGTATGGCAAAATCGAATTGCCCCGACGGCTTGCGACGGCGGGGCATTCCTTGCATCGTCAAACCCCGGCGTCGTGCCAAGCTGGCGCGGCTGCCTCGTATTGAGCGCCGTTGTGATCAGCTTGCAATTTTGGCACGGTCAACCCAGGCGTTGAACTGTTCCTGATGGGCTTTGATCCATCCCTGCGCCAGCTTCTTGATGTTGCTGTCGCTGCCGCCCTTTTCACTGATCGTTTGTTCCCAGGTCGACCAGTCGGCCAGCGGGAACGACATCTGCTCTACGAGCTTCTTGACGGCCGGATTGGCTGCAATGAACTTCCGGTTGGCGACGGCGTTCCAGTTCCATGCCGCCATGGCCATGCGGCATGGATCAGCACCGCCAGCGCAACCGCTGACGCCTGGCACCAGGGCAGAGCCCTTGTTCGGGACCGATTCCGGCAAGGCATCGAAGGGCGTCGGCAACCAGACGACATCCTTGCCGGGCACCAGAGCCTTGTTCATCCACGAAGGGCTCCAGGCATAAAAGAATACCGGCTCGCCGCGCTTGACACGGGCGACGGCCTCGACCATCAGCGCCTCGTATTTGCCGCGGACCGAATTGACGCTGCCCTTGAGTCCGAATTTCTCAAGCTGGAAGTCGACGACGTCGCCGCAACTCCAGCCCGGATCGCAATTGATGAGGTCGGCTTTGCCGGTCGTGCCGAAAAGAGCTGCGATCTTCGCATCCTTCATCTGATCGAGCGTGGTGATGTTGTTTGCGTCGGCGGTTTTCTTGTCGATCAGATAGCCATTGATGCCGCCGCCTTGAATTAGGCCACCGCCGACGATCTCCGCCTCCGCCTCGACCTTCTTGTAGCCCGGCTCGCGCTGCGGGAAGTTTATATCGGTCGCGATATCGAGATCGCCTTGGGCCGCCGCCTGGAAGAACAAGGTGGTGTTGAGCGTGCTAAGCTTGACGTCGTAACCGAGTTCCTTCATCGCCGCCATGCCGATCTGGGCAACGACATAATTGGCGCCTAGGCTGTCGGACTGGGCGTACCGCACCATCTTGCCGCTCCCAGGTAGGTCTTCGGCGAAAGCAGTTTGGCCTAGAGAGGCCGCCAGCACCATGCCGGTGACAAAAAGGGAAAAGGTTTTCAGGCTGTGCTTCATCGATGTTCTCCTTCTGGATTTTTCTTTGGACTTCACTGAGTTCGAGGTTTGGCTGTAACGCGGGCCCTGCAAGGCATAGGCAAGTGAATTCCTGTCCGGCGGAACGAGCCGCCGGTGTCTGTCGTCATTCCGGTGGTGGTTACCGCCGGAGCGGTTCCGCTGAATGCGTGCGGTTCGCTGCGGTTGTTGCGATGGCCTCGTGCGATCGCTCTCCCTTGAAAAGATTGAAAAGGTGGCGCAGCACCGACCTGCGCTTGCGGTCGGTCGGCCGGGCAAGCTGCTGGGTGATCCGGTCAAGCATCATGGCGAGCAGGACGATGGCGATGCCGCCGACGGCGGCGCGACCGACATCGAGACGTCCGAGACCTTGGAGAACCACGAGGCCAAGGCCTTCCGCGCCGATCATGGCAACGACTACGGACATAACCATCGCAGTCAGCACGGTCTGGTTCAGTCCTCCGAGAATGGTGGGGATAGCCAACGGCAGCTGTATTTCCCACAGAAGCTGGCGCTTATCGGCGCCGAAGGCGAGACCTGCTTCGACCATTTCCTGCTCTACCATGCGAATACCCAGATTGGTGAAGCGGATGAGCGGCGGTGCAGCTGCTGTTACGACCGCCACTTCGCCCGGCACTGTGCCGACGCCGAACAGCATGACGACCGGTACGAGGTAAACGAATGTCGGTGTGGTCTGCATAATGTCGAGCACCGGCCGCACCACGCTCCAGACCTTGTCGTTACGAGCACACCAGATGCCGGTCGGCACGCCGATGGCGGTGCAAAACACGATGGCCGTGGTAATCAGCGAAAGCGTTGTCATGGCCTCGGTCCAGACACCGATGGCTGCGATCACGACAAGTGAGATGGCGCTGAACACCGCGATGCCGATGCTGGCAAGCCGATAGGCGGCCAAGAACACCAGAACGACGAAGATCGGAAACGGAATTTCGTGCAGTATGTAATCGTTGAACGACAACAGGTTTTCGACCGGCCACTTGATCCCAAGAAACAGTGGACGGAGGTGGAGCGCGACCCATTGGACGGCGTCTGCAATCCACTGGTCCACCGGAAAGATGGCTAGATCATCGGCATCAAGCATTGTGGCCTCCCATCGAAGCAGGCGCTGGTGATCTCGCCGCCGAGGCGATCCGTCCAAGGATATGTTCGGGTTCAAGCATGCCGAGGAAGCGGCCGTCCTCGTCAATGACGGCCATTGCCTTGCCGCTCTGATACAAGCCAGCGACATCCACGAGCTTGGTGGCGCCGCTCACCGCGACGAAATCACGCGTCAAAAGGTCACCGACCGGCTTGCCAGCCTTTACCTGTTGCAGGGCTGCAGCATCGAGGCAGCCGACGATGCGGTTCGACGCGTCGATGGCAAAACTCATAGCCTCGGGATGCTCGGCGTCGCCGACGATCCGCGCCGAACCATCGCCCGACACCGTCGAACCGGTGCGCATCACCGACCGTGCATCAAACAATCGCGACCGGTCGACTTCGCGCGTGAAGGCGGCGACATAATCGCTGCCTGGTTCGAGCACGATCGATTGCGGTGTTCCCTCGCGCACCAACTCGCCTTCGGACATAATGGCGATGCGCGTTCCGAGTTTCAGCGCCTCCTGGAAGTCATGAGTGATGAAGAGGATGGTTTTCTTCAGCGTGCGCTGCAGCCGCAGTAACTCATCCTGCATCTCGGTCCTGATCAGCGGGTCAAGGGCGCTGAAGGCTTCGTCCATTATGAGGACGTCGGCATCGGTCGCCAGGGCCCGCGCCAAGCCGACACGCTGGCGCATGCCGCCGGAGAGTTCATGCGGGCGATGATAGGCCCATTTGGCGAGACCGACGATCGCCAGCACCTCTTCAGCGCGCCTGCGTCGCTGCGCGGCGGAAACGCCACGCAACTTCAGGCCGAATTCGGCATTTTCGATCACCGATTTGTTTGGCAACAAGGCAAAATGCTGGAAGACCATGGAGATGCGCGTGCGCCGCAATTCGCGAAGCGCGTCCTCGCGTAGCGGCACGATGTCGATATCGTCGAGCAGGATCTTGCCTGCCGTTGGTTCGTTCAGCCGGTTGATGCAACGCGCCAGCGTCGATTTGCCGGACCCCGAAAGGCCCATGACCATGTAGATCGCGCCCGAGGGAACGGAAAGCGAGACGTTGTTCAGACCGACGACGGCGTCGGTCTCCGCAAGGACACGCGCCTTATCCGCGCCGGTGGCGAGCAGCGTCATGGCTCTGGTGGGTGAAGGGGCGAAAATCTTATACAGATTCTCTACTCTCAATCGCTCTGTCACCATTGGCTCCCATGTTTCAACGATACGGATGTTCCCGATCCGCAATTTTTTGAAGAGGATCAATTAAGGGGCATGTCAGCTAGATCGTCTTCCGCGAACACGGAGGATTTTTGCTGCTACGCTTCCTCCAAACCGAGGTGCATTTACTGCAGTGCAACTCCACCGTGCGCGGTTGGCTTCAGGGTTTGCCTTGCGTTTCCCTTCTTCTATTGAAGTGGTGAAAAATCGGTCGGAAGAAGGATACGGTTTTCCGCGCTTTCGATCAGCGCCGTCAGTTTCGGAATGAAGGCCCGCCAGCGCGAATCTTCCGACAACGTGCGCCGGCGCGCGACGCGATCGGCGAAATCGGCATATCGCCACAGATGGACCACCTGGTTCAGCGCCTCGACCTCGGTGACGAAATAGCCGATCAGTCCGCCGAGAATCGGTTCCTGGATTGCCAGCCCCTCCTCGCGCACAAGCTTCAGATATTCGGAGGTTTTGCCCGATCTTATGCGATAGATACGCTCTTCAACGATCATTTCACGGTCTCCGGCACGGTCAAAAAGTCCGCCATCATCGATGCGACGAGATCGGCTGCTTCCGTCAGGATTGAATGCCGCAGCCCCGGAAGGACGCGGAGCTCGGAGCCAGGGATGCGCTCATGCATATATCTTGCCATGCGCGGATTGGAGCCTGCATCCTCCTCGCCGGTTGCAATCAACGTCGGGCAGCGAATCTGGTCGAGAAAACCGCCGAAGTCGGTCTCGGCGAGAACCCGGTAGGCAGAAGCGTAACAGTCCGGATCGTTCTGAGAATTTCGCTGTCTAAGCGTTGCGATCAGATCGGGATTCTTCTTCTGGAAATCCTCAGTCAGCCAACGCGACAGGGATGCGTCGTAGTGCGATCCCGGTTCGCCGCTGCGAAGAGCGGCGAGGCGGGCGAGGACGCGCTCCCGCTCCTCAGGCGTACGTCCCGCGACCGTCGAGAGGAGAATCAGGCGCTGAATGCGCGGAAGATGCGTCAGTGCCAACCGCTGTGCGATCAACCCGCCAAGCGAAAAACCGGCCAGATGGAAACGGTCGAAGCCGACACTGTCCGCCAACGCAAGTGTTTCGGCAACGAAATCGTCGATCTCGTAGCGGCCTTTGACGCGCGACGAGTTTCCGTGACCCCGTAGGTCGAACGTCAGGATGGTGAACCGATGCTTCAGCCGCTCGACGACCCCGCTCCAGGCTTCAAGGTAGGAACCGACACCGTGGATGAGCACCAGCGGCTCTGCCCCATTGCCGTCAACCCTATAGTTCAGGACCACATCTCCGACCGTATGACGCTGCGTATCAGTCATACTAATACCCTGCCGCGGCCAGTTGCTGGGTTTCGCGCTCGCGTTGCGCAAAGAAGGGCATGACCTCGTCTGTGAACAGGCGAAGCGTCTTCTTCTGCAGTTCGAAGGGCAAGTTGAAGCTGAGGCCGAGACAATATTGATCGACGCCAGCTGCTTCGTAGTCGAGCAGCTTCTCGATCACTTCGTCGGGCGTTCCGAACATCAGGTTCTTGCGGATATTTTCCGGGTTGTAGTTGTCGCGGCCCTTAACGCTTTCGAAGGGCACGGCCTCCGGGAAACCGTTCTTCACGGTGCCAATGTTCTGCATCAGGTTTTCGAAATAGCGACCATAGTTCATGCTGTGCTCGACGGCGAGATGCCAGTCATCGACCTTGTCATAGACACAAGTGCGCCGCTGCATCATGAATTTTGGGCGTTTCACCTCGGGATGATCGGCGACCGCCTTGTTGAACTTGCTGGCGAGCACGCCGATTTCCGCCGCCGGAAGCGAGAGCGGCGTGGAGAGAATGTTGGCGCCGATGCCGAGCGCCCAGTCGAAGGTGCCGGGATCGCGGGCGGCGACCCAGATGCGAGGACCTCCCTTCTGCAGCGGCTTCGGCACCGAGGTCGCTCGCGGAAAATTCCAGTACTGGCCCTCATGCGCATAGTCACCGGCCCAAAGCTTCTGGACCGCCGGCACCAGTTCCTTCATGTAGCCGACGCCCTCCTGCTGCTGGACGCCCGGCGCCATTCGGTCGAACTCGTACTGATAGGCGCCGCGGGCGATGCCGAATTCCAGGCGCCCGTTTGTAAGGTGATCGCACAGTGCGGCCTCGCCAGCGAGACGGATTGGATTCCAATAGGCGGCGGCAAGCGTTGCCGTTCCCAGGCGGATCCGGCTCGTATGCTGAGATAGCCACGTGAGGATCTGAAACGGATTAGGTGATATCGTGCACTCGATTGTGTGGTGCTCCGGCGTCCAGATCGCCTCAAACCCGCCGGCGTCCGCGATTTTGGCAAGTTGCAGCAGATTGTCCATTACGGCCGTCATCGAGGTTTCTGGCGAGAAACGCTCCATGCCCAATGAGACGGCAAATTTCATTTCAATCTCCCTTGGATGGTTTGTCCCAGTGTTTCTGACGGTCAGCGCAGTCGAATGACAAAGGGATCCTGCATGGCGCCGGAATAGTCGATGACGACATTTTTTGCCCTGGAGAACTCGCGCATGACGTCGAAACCGCCACGCCTGCCGTAACCACTTTCCTTGAAGCCGCCATTTGCGGACATGTAGGCTGCTGACCGGTAGGTGTTGATCCAAACGGTACCTGCATCGATCCGGTTGGCGAAGCGCATCGCCCGGTCGATATTCTGGGTCCAGATCCCGGACGCGAGGCCGTAGCGTGTGTCGTTGGCGAGTTCGATCATGTCTTCTTCCGAGGAAAAGGGCATGACACCAACGACCGGTCCGAAAAGCTCGTCGCGCATGAAGGACATATCGTTCTTGGCGTCGATCATGACGGTCGGCTCGAAATACCAGCCGCGGGCGAGTTCTTCCGCCTGAGGACGCTTGCCGCCTGACGCGATCCGTGCCCCTTCCTTGACGCCCGAAGCAACGTAGGACTCGACTTTCGTCAGTTGCGCCGACAGAGCCAGCGGGCCGATATCCGTCTTGTCCTCCAATGGGTGGCCGACGGTGATACGGTTGGTGCGTTCCACCAACGCTTCGATGAAGCGGTCGTAGACGCTGGCCTCCACGAAGCAGCGCGAGCCGGCGACGCAGGTCTGGCCCGCAGCCGCGAAGATGCCCGAAACGACCCCATTAACGGCCTTTTCGATATCAACATCGGAAAAGATCACGTGGGGAGATTTGCCGCCGAGTTCCATCTGGCACTGCGCAAGGTTGGCCGCCGCGTTAGCGGCAATTTTACGGCCGGTATCGGTGCTGCCGGTGAAGACGTATTTTGCGATGCCCTTTTGCCGCGTCAACGCGTCGCCGGTTACCGCACCCGTTCCCGAGACGACGTTGACAACGCCGGCCGGAAACCCCGCTTCCATGATTAGCTCGGCCAAGGCCAGCGTCGAGGCGGTCGCGTGCTCGGAAGGCTTGATGACGATGGTGTTGCCAATCGCCAAACAGGGAGCGAGCGTTCCTGTCAACATCATCAGCGGCGAGTTCCAGGGTGTGATCATGCCGACGACGCCGATCGGTTCGCGCATGTTGAAGTTGAGCTGGTCCAGCTTGTTGACCGGGATCGTATCGCCCTGCAGTTTGTCAGCCATGCCGGCAAAGTAAGTGTAAGAGTCCGGGATCGAGCGCATCTGCGCCCGCATTTCCTTGATCAGCTTCCCATTGTCGCGTGTTTCGATCAGCGCGAGGTCGTCGGCATTGGCGAGAACCAGATCGGCCAGCTTGCGCACCAGCTTTCCGCGATCGGTCTGCGTCATACGTCGCCAGGCAGGATTGACGAATGCCTTTTGCGCCGCCTCAACCGCCAGTCGCACATCGTTGGCGTCGGCTTCCGCAAACTGATACCAGGCCTCCGCGGTGGTCGGGTCGAAACTGTCCAGGTAGCGACCGGATGTCGGTTCGACAAACCGGCCGTCGATAAAGAGGTTGAGGCGCATTCCCTCGAGCGATTTCACCGTCGTCTTCATCGTCGCTTCCTGATTTCGGGTTAGTCTTGAATGGCCTGATGCCACGAGCGGGCCTCGCCCTCGATCATTGCCAGTCGCCCGCCGTCGCCGGAATCCATGTAGATGCCAAAGCGTTCCTGCTTGCGCTCGCGGACATAGCGGCGGAGCATCGCCCGCAATTCCCGGGTCGGGATGAGGTCATAGGGCAGCTTGTCAATGGCAAAGAACCGCAGGTCTTCCGGCAGGTCGCGCCCTTGTCCGCCATCGGCAAGTCGGGCGCGATAGATTAGATAACCGGGGTCGCAGTCAGCAACATCGAAGATCGAGTAAAGAAAGGTCTTGTCTGACAGCAGCTTGAGGGATTTTCCGTCGTTGAGCGGCAGTTCGCTGCCGGCCTTACGGCGTTTGGCCGTTGGCAGAGCCCAGCCACCGCTTCCATCCGCTCGCAGCAGAATCTCGCCGCTGGCTTCGATCAGATAGCCGATGATCATGTTGTGCGAGGCCAGCCAGCCGGACGGCAGCGGATCCTTGACGCTGGCGTATCGGCCGCGGCAAAAGCCGAGGGGCGCTGAAGGGCTCGTGCCGAAAGCCTGCACCTGGCCGATCAGGATGACATGATCGCCTGCATCGACCCTGTTGTAGATCGTGCAGTCGAACCAGGTAAGGCTGTCCGTCAGGATTGGCGCGCCGGTATGAACGCGGTCGTGATTGACGGACTGGAATTTATCGGGGGATTTCGAGGCGAAGATCGCCGAGATGTCGACCTGCCCCTCATGTAGCAGGTTAACGGCAAAGGAATCCGCCGTCGTAAAGGCAGCAAAGCTTGACGCCGATTTTGCGACGCAGACGAGCAGCAGCGGCGGATCGAGCGAAACCGAGGTGAAGGAATTGGCCGTCATGCCGCGCGGATTGCCGTCCGAGTCGCGCGTGCTGATGATGGTGACGCCGGTGACAAAGGTTCCGAAAGCGCGACGCAACGCGATTGGGTCGATGGCCGTCGCAATCTTTGCGGTTCCCGTGGTCAACATGGGATCAGCGCCTCCTGCTGGTTGATAGCGGGAAGGCTAATCGCAAGAAGAGCGAGCTTCTTCCTTCATTCAGCCGGAAGAGCGCGGAATATATTGCTACTGTTTGCGGTAAGAGACGAAGGGTGCCGATCCGCCGTCTCGAGGGTCAGGTCGATTGATCGTCAGCCACGACTTCCGTGACACCATGCAGGTGAATGGCCAATTCGATGGCAAAGCGCTGCTCGGGCGTCTCGACATTGATGCCGAACATTTCCTGGATTCGCGAGAGGCGATAGCGCAGCGTGGTTACGTGCAGGCCCATCGCATCGGCGCAGGCGCCGCTGCGGCAGCCTTCCCGCAGATAAGTCGACAGCGTTTTCAGATAGGGCGTGCCATGCTGGCGGTCGTGGGCGGCGATGGCGCCGATGCTTTCCTGCACGAAAGCGCGTACATCGTCGGCGCCTGCGGCCGCTACGAGCATCGGCAACGGCCCGAAATCCTGGCCGGACAGCGCACCGGTGCGACCGAACGAACGGGCGATGGCAATCATGCGACTGCAGCGATCCCAAGCCAACGGATAATCCGTCAACGTGGCACAGACGTTGCTGGCGATGACGATTGGTTCTTCGTCAAAATATTGGCCGAGATCCGCTGCGATACGCCGCATCAGTTTCGATGTCCGCTCCTGTTTCCAGATCTCGTCACAGGGAATGAGGCACACCAGCCCGCCATCGATGGCCACCACGCTCGCGGGGACGGAAGCTTGCTGCATGATGCGAGCGAGACTGTGATGCAGATCGACGGACGTTCCGCCAAGATTCTTCGCGCTCTCGGGAAAGTCGACGACGACGATTTGCTGAGTTGTCATGAAATTGATGCCGAGCCGCTGGGCCCGCTGCTGGACATCTGCCGCGTCGCGCCAACGCCGCTCCACCACCTCGAAGAAAAGCTCGGTCTGTGTGCGGGTTTCGAAACGGAATCGGATGAAACTGCGCATCATTTGGACGCTGAGCGCGAACTTGGCGCTGTCAAGCAGCAACTGGTCCAGATCGCTGAAGGCACGCGACGTGGAAAAGATGATCAATGCCCCGACAAGTTGGCGGTCGACCGTCAAGGGCTCGATGCGGGCGGCGAGATTGAGCCGGGAGCAGCCGTCATCGAGAAAAAGCGTCGCCCCGCTGTTGCCGCCCCGCTCAATTGTATCGCGTGCTGCCTTTCCCAGTTGTCGGCTCAGCGGACCCGCCGCTGACGATTGCCAAGCGACATCATCGAACTGCACCTCGCTTGGCGAGCGGCCGGCGACAATCTGGTTCGCAGTAAAATCGACGACGACGACCGGATTGGGCAGCAGGCTGCCGACCATCGCCGACAATGAAGAAACCGAGCCGTCTGCAAGCACGTGTTCAAGTAGTGAGGTGTGCGCCTTGAGCGCCTTTTGCAACCTGTCTCCGGCCTGCCGTTCGGCTTCCAGCCGCTGCTCCCTCTCGATCGCGATGGCGCCGAGATGGACGATCAAACCCAGAAACGCCAAATCCTCTTCCGGGACCTCCATGATATCCCGCGACACAACGCTCAGCACCATTGGCCGGCCCTCGAAGTCGCTGCAGTTCATAGGCATGACCAGGACGGTACGGTAGTCTCGCTCGAAAGCTTCGCGGCGATAACCTGGAAACTCCTCGGATTCGCGCACGTCGCGGATGTAGACTGGCTCGTTCCGCTTCAAGGCGATCAGCGAGGGGCTCGTCGCCAGTTCCCAACGGTCAGGGAGCGTTCGCTCGATCAACGTCGGATCATAGCGAACCATCACATGGGCATAACCATGAGCGGCATCGATCGACATGATCGAACCGAGCGTCCAGTTCGCATGGCGGCAGGCGGCGAAAACCAAGTGCTTCAGAATCGTGACAAGATCGCCGCCGGAATTGATCTCACTCGCGACATCTTTGAGAACCGAGATTTGCGCCTTCCTGTCCACGATCGCTCCCTGCGCCACGACCCGCTGAGTTAGGCATGCGACGAAGCTGAATTCTACATCGTTTCGAAGTGCCGGCCATTCTGTTTTTCCTCCCTAACGAAGGAAGACATTCACCGTCGTTGCTCATTAGGTTGCGCCACAATCCAGCGAACAGATGAGGAATCCATGGATCTCGGAGTGAGAAAGTTCTGCACATTCATCGAGGAAGTATTCGTCGAGGGTGGCAAGAAAGCCGACCAACCGATCTCCATGGTGGTGGTCGCAGCCGTCTTGAAGAACCCGTGGGCCGGTCAAGGGTTCGTTGAAAATTTGCGCCCTGAGATTCTCCGGTTGGCGCCGGGTCTTGGCGCCGAAATGACCAAGCGGTTGGTGGCGCTCTTGTCGGCGGATAAGGTCGAGGCTTACGGCAAGGCGGCTTCGGTCGGCGTCAATGGCGAGATCGAACATGCATCGGCGCTGATCCATACCTTACGGTTCGGCAATATGTTCCGCACGGCGGTAAACGGCACGACCTATCTGAGTTTCACGAATACCCGCAACGGGCCTGGCGCCCTTCTTTCCCTGCCGATGACCCACAAGAGCGAAACCGGCAAGCGCTCCCACTTCCTGACGGCCAGTTTCCAGGTTCCGGACGCGCCCGGTGCGGATGAGATACTGATCGCCATTGGCGCGTGTGATGGCGGGCGGGCGCATCCGCGTATCGCCGACCGCTTCCAGGACCTGGCGGAAATGGAAGCTGAGGAGCAGGCACGCTGAGCTTCCTCTTTCGCGGTAATCCCGAGGCGCCGAAATGACCTTCCTCTATGAGTGGGCAGCGATTTTTGCCAAACGCGCGCCCGAAAACGCATTCCACTATCGGGCGGACGCGATCGACCCGCGTTCGGTGAAATATCTCGGCGTCTGGAATCAGCCCATAAACCTAAGCGCGAAGAGCCGGAGCATTGAGGCTCTCCGCCTGAGGGCCACCGGCCCCCGCCAGGCAAACCTATAAACAGTGCTAGCTGTAAATGGGCCGGGCCGCTTAGTACCGTCGGCCGCAAACAAGGCTTGGGAGGGTCCGTCATTCGGTTCCTGCCGCGCCATGACGCGGAGCTTGGAACTGTGACGGCACATGCGACCACCGAAGGATTTAGCGACTACAGGGGCTACCGCACCTGGTATCGCGTAATCGGAGATCTCAACTCGGGCAAGCTGCCGCTGGTCATTGCTCACGGCGGGCCGGGTTGCACCCACGACTATGTCGATTCGTTCAAGGAGCTTGCCGATACCGGGCGGGCCGTCATCCACTACGATCAGATCGGCAACGGCAAATCGACCCATCTGCCCGACAAGGGCGGCGACTTCTGGACCGTCGATTTCTTTTTGGGCGAACTCGATGCGCTGCTCGCTCACATTGGCATTGCCGAGCGTTACGCCCTGCTCGGCCAGTCCTGGGGCGGCATACTTTCGGCCGAACATGCCGTGCGACGTCCTGCAGGGCTCAAGGCATTGATCCTGGCCAATTCGCTGGCCTCGATGGCGCTATGGGTGGAAGGCGCGCTGCAATTGCGCGCCGGGCTGCCGGCCGATGTGCAAAATGCGCTTGACCGGCACGAGGCCGCCGGGACCACCGATCACCCGGATTATGTTGCGGCGACCAAAGCCTTCTACGAACGCCACGTCTGCCGTGTCCTTCCGACGCCGCCGGAGGTCGCCCGGACATTTGCCGCAATCGACGCGGATCCGACGGTTTATCACACCATGAACGGACCCAATGAATTTCACGTCATCGGCACGATGCGGAACTGGAGCATCGTCGAGCGCCTGCATCTGATCGAGACGCCGACCCTGGCGTTCCGCGGATTTTACGACGAAGCGACCGAAGCCTGCGTCCAGCCTTTTCTCGATCATATTCCCGACGTCGAAGGCATGGTCTTCCCCAATTCCAGCCATATGCCGCATGTCGAGGAGAAGGACGACTGCCTCGCCGCCGTCGGACGCTTTCTGGCCAGATACGACTGAGGTCCATACCCCCACATCAGCCTATCCTTGCGCAAGCTCATTGTGCAGGGCTTAGAGCCGCCCGATTTGCTCATAATCTTTCCACGATCAGCCGCGATGGCCGCGTCCCATCGAGAAAAACCGTGTTGCGCGCCACTTGCCGGCTACGGCCGAGGCCAGCCGGCGCACCGGTATTCGGATTGACGTCGAACTTCGGAAAATTGCTCGAAGAGATGTCCAGCCGCAGCCGATGGCCGGCACGGAACAGATTGGCGGTCGCAAATAACTCGATGCGAAGCCGCATGATCTCCCCGGGCTTCACGAGCTCGGCTCTTTCGAATGAATGCCGGAAACGGCAGCGGAAAATCCCGTCTGTCAGGTTCAGGGCAAAGCCCGTCGGATAGTCGGCGCTCGGTGGATAGACGTCGATCAGTTTCGCCGTGAAATCGGTGTCGGTTGCATCGGTCGCCGCCCAGAGCTCCACCGCCACCCGTCCGAGCACGGTCAAATCGTCGGCAAGCGGCTCGGTCTCGAAGGAGAGGACATCGAGACGGGCGGAAAGCGGCAAGCCAAAATTGCGGCAGCCGAAGAACCTGTCGTCCTCTCTCTGGTCGAAGCCGCCGCCGGCGAAGATCGGCTGACCGCTGGTCAGCGCCCCGCCGATGGTCGGGACGGGATCGGCGGGATCGAAATCATAGGTCAGCGCGACGGCGTCGGCCGCAGGAAAGGCCTCCGAGAGCCTGCCGTTGGGGTGCAGATAATAGCTTTGCTCCGTCACGCCCGCCAGCGGCCACCGCTTGGCTTTGATCCAGCGGCCGCCGTGATCGAGACGGCCCGTTTCATTTTTCGTGCCCTTTCCCCCGCCCATGACAAAAAGGCGGATCGGCTCCTCGTCGAGATCGCCCTCCGGCCCGCTCTTCAGCCAGCGATCGAACCAGCGTCGACGAAACTCCAGCCAGCTCGCCGCCACATTGCCGCCGAGCGGAGCGTTCGGTCCGAAATCGACGTCGCCGGCAAAGGACAGATTGCGGTCGCCGTGCAAGCCCGGACCCATGATCAAGGCGAGCGGCCGTTTGCCATTGCTGGCAAGGCCAGCCAGATTCTCGAACGTCGTCGGGACATAGACGTCGAACCAACTCGACATCAGCGCGATCGGAATGTTGGGAATGGCATCGTAAAAGCCCGCTGCATGAATGCCCACCTGCTTCCAGAAATCGTCGAAGGTCTCGTGCCGCCACTGCTCGAGCAGATAGGCCTCGTATTGCGGAGCCCAGCGGAGCGGCGAACGTCCCTCCGACCACGGCATTCTGCCGAACCAGCGATGCAGGTTTTCCGCTCCGAGCGCCTTTTGGCCCAACTCGTCGCCGGCGGCAACGGCGCTCTCGCGGGCTTCCCGGTAGGCCCAGGTCGCCTGCTTCAGCTCGAACGCGCCACCTTGGCGGATGCCGCAGGTGAAGGCGTTAGAGAACCCGCCGGAATCAAGGATCATGGTAGCAAGAGCCGGTGGCGCAAGGCACGCCGCCGCCATTTGGGTATGTGCGGCATAGGAAAGGCCCATGGTGCCGATCCGGCCGTTGCACCAGGGCTGGGCTGCGATCCATGCAAGCGTGTCGTAGCCGTCCGGACCTTCGGAGCGATATTTGACGAACTCGCCTTCCGAGCCATAGCGGCCGCGGCAGTCCTGATAAACGACGATGTAACCATGGCGCACGAAATGCTCGGCGACCGTCGCGCGATCCATCGGTTCGGTCATACCGACCTCGAGCTCGGCACGCGACGCCATCGCCTTGCCATAAGGCGTCCGCTCAATGATTACGGGAGCTGGCCGGTCCAGCGCGCCGCCTCCCCTTGCCGGTCTGTAGATGTCGGTCGCCAGTCTTACCCCATCGCGCATCGTCACCATGACGTCGCGGCAGAGCACCATGTCATCGGTCACGGACTGGAGCGCCTGGAGGTCGGTCATCTCTAAAAATTCCAAGGCGTTCAGACGGCAGCGTCATTGAGGTGGCATGCGCTCTTGTGTCCGGCAGCAACCACCTTCAGTCGCGGCGCTTCGGTCCGGCAACGAGGCATCGCGTGCGGGCAGCGCGGGTGGAAATGACAGCCGCTCGGCGGCGAGAGCGGGCTCGGCAATTCACCCTTGATCGCGGCAAAGCCGCGTTTGGTGGTTTCGATCCGCGGCACCTCGGCGAGAAGCGCCTGCGTGTAGGGATGGTTGGCCCGGGCAAATATCTCCTCGGACGGGGCCTCTTCGACGATGCGGCCGAGATACATGATCGCCACCCGATCGGAGATGTGCTCGACCACCCCGAGATCGTGACTGATGAACAGGTAGGTGAGGTTCAGTCTCTCGCGCAGGTCCATGAAGAGATTGAGGATTTGCGCTTGGATCGAGACGTCCAGAGCGGCAACGGCCTCATCGCAGACGAGAAATTCCGGCTGCACGGCGAGCGCGCGCGCAATGCCGATCCGCTGGCGCTGACCGCCGGAAAACTGATGCGGAAAGCGGTGCTTCAATGCCGGATCGAGGCCGGCACGTCGGAACTGTTCATCGACAAAGGTGCCGAGATCGCCGCCGACCAGCCCGTGAACGCGCGGGGCCTCGCCGACGATATCGGCCGCTTTGCGGCGCGGATTGAGCGAGGCATAGGGGTTCTGGAATATCATCTGCACGCGCAGCTTGGCTTCACGCCGCTCGGACGGCGGGAGCGCCTTCATATCCTTGCCGCGCCACGATACCGATCCCCTGGTGGGCGACACAATGCCGGCGACGATCCGCCCCAGCGTGGACTTGCCGCATCCCGACTCGCCAACGAGGCCCAGAACCTCACCCCTGCGAACGGCGAGACTGACACCGTCGATCGCCTGCACCCTTGCCGCCGGTTTGGCAAGTTTGAGCGAGATCGCCAATCGAGCAGCGAGATCGGGCCGAGTGCCGAAGCTGTGAGAAATCTCGTTCAGCTCGATCAGCGGCGTCATCCCGCCAGAACCCGGTGAGGAGCTTTGAATGTTTGCCGCAACCGGAGTGGAGGAGATCATACGCGGAGCTCCGGCAAGGGATGGACGCAACGGTGCTCGCGCGGGCCAGCAGCGAACAGCGGCACCGCCTGGGCACACACCGCATCGGCACGTGCGCAGCGCGGGGCGAAAGCGCATCCGGTCGGCAGCCGCGCAACACTGGGCGCCATTCCGGGGATCTGCCGAAGCCGCTCGCCGCGCTGGTTGCGGCTGGGAACGGAGTCGATCAGACCGGCGGTATAAGGGTGCAGCGGACGGGCGAGAACGTCCGACACCGGACCGGATTCGACGATGCGGCCCGCATACATCACTGCGATCCGGTCGGCGAGCCGCGAGACGACGGCGAGATCATGCGTGATCCAGATCAGCGACGTGTTGTTCTGCGCCACGAGCTTTTGCATCTCGGCGAGAATCTGCGCCTGGATCGTCACATCGAGCGCGGTGGTCGGCTCGTCGGCAATGATGAAGTCCGGCTGGTGCAGCAGCGCGATAGCGATAACGACGCGCTGGCGCATGCCGCCGGAAAACTGATGCGGATAGGCCTGCAGCCGCTCGTCCGGGCTCGGAATCCCGACCATACCGAGCGCGTCGCGCGCCCGCGCCCTGGCATCGGTGCGCGAGACGTTTTCATGCGCCTGCACCGCCTCGATCATCTGCGTATCGATGCGCAGGACCGGGTTCAACGTCATCATCGGATCCTGGAAGATCATGGCCATGCGGCGGCCGCGCAGCGCTCGCATCTCCTCGCGGCTGGAGCGGGTGATGTCGCGGCCGTTGAAGACGATCTGACCGCCGACGATCGTCCCGGGCGGATCGACCAGGCCGATGATGGAAAAGCCAGTGACCGACTTGCCGGACCCGCTTTCGCCAACGAGACCCAGAACCTCGCCGCGCGCGACGCTGAACGAGACGCCGTCGACGGCTTTTGCTTGTCCGAAATGGGTCCTGAGATCGCGGACTTCGAGTACGGTCGCATTCATTCGCGCCCCCGCGGGTTGAGCACGTCGCGCAGCCGATCACCGACGAGGTTGATCGCAACCACGGTAATCAGCAGCGCTACGCCCGGATAGAAGCTGATCCAGGTCATGCCGGAGAGCATGTACTGGTAGCCGTTGGCGACCAGCAGGCCGAGACTGGGCTCGGTGATCGGCACACCCAGGCCAAGGAAGGACAAGGTCGCCTCCAGCGAGATGGCGCGCGCCACCTGCACCGTCGCGATCACGATCAGCGGCGGCAAGCAGTTGGGCAGCAGATGGACGAACAGAATGCGCCATCGTGGAATAGCGAGCGACTCCGCTGCTTCCATGTATTCCTTGCGCCGCTCCACCAGCGCCGTGCCGCGCGCGGCACGCGCGTAGGTCGCCCATTCGACGATCACCAGAGCGAGTACAACGTTGAGGATTCCTTTGCCGAGAAAGGCGAGGATCATCAGCGCAACGAGAATGGAGGGGAAGGAGAGTTGCAGATCGACGATGCGCATGATCGCCGTCTCGGTCCGACCGCCAACATAGGCGGCGAGCAGGCCCAACGAGGCGCCGAACAGCGCTGCGAAAAGCGCCGAGCTGACGCCGACGCCGAGCGATATGCGCAGGCCATAGATGATGCCGGAAAGCATGTCACGACCCTGGTCGTCGGTGCCGAGCCAGAACGTCGTGCCCGTCATCGATTGCGAGCCGGGCGGCAGGCGACTGTCCATGATGTCGAGCTGGTTCAGGTCGTAGGGATTTTGCGGCGCTATAAGCGGCGCAAGCAGCGCCAGCCCGATGACCGCGGTCAGCAGCACGAAACCGATAACGGCGGCGGGCGAGCGGAAGAATGCCCGCACGAGCACTTGAAACGGCGCCTCTTCACCCTTTTCGGCCTCGACCGGCATCGGCGGCGGCAAGGTGTCGACGCTCATCTCACGATCCCTCGCCCTGGAGCCGCACCCGCGGGTCGAGTGCCGTATAGGTCAGGTCGACGACGAGATTGATGATGACGAAGAAGGCGACGATCGCCATCAGGTAAGCAGTGATGATCGGACGGTCCAGCACGTTGATGCTGTCGATGATCAACTTGCCCATGCCCGGCCAGCTGAAGACGCTTTCGGTGACAACCGAGAAGGCGACGATAGAGCCGAATTCCAGGCCGATGATGGTCACCACCGGGATCATGATGTTCTTCGAGACGTGGACGCCGATCACGCGCGTTTCTTTGAGGCCCTTAGCCCGTGCGAACTTGACGAAATCGAGCGGAAGGACTTCGGCGACGCCGGCGCGAGTCAGGCGTAGAATGAGGCAGGCGTCGAACAAGGCGAGGTTCACCGCCGGTAGGATCAGGTGGGCAAGGCCGTCTTTGGTCAGGAACGCCCATTGGACGCCGAACAGTTCGGCGGTCTGGCCGCGCCCACCGCTCGGCAACCAGCCGAGTTGCACGCCGAAAAACATGATCAGCACCAGCCCGACCCAGAAGGTCGGCAGCGAGAAGCCGAGGATGCTGACGGTCATGATGACTCGGCTCAAGATGCCGTCCGGCCGCAGCCCGGCATAAAGCCCGAGCGGCACGCCGACGACGATGGCGATGAGGATGGCAGCGACGGCCAGCTCGAGCGTCGCCGGCAGTCGCTCCAGGATCACCCTGATCGCCGGCTCGTTGTAGACGTAGCTCTCGCCAAGGTCGCCATGCAGCGCCGCCCAGAGGAAGCGGAGATACTGCTGCCAAAGCGGCAGGTCGAGCCCGAGGGCCTGGACGACGCGCGCGCGCTCGATCTGATCGGCGTCGGGAGAGATCAGAATGTCGACGGGGTCGCCGATGACGTTGATCGCGATGAAGACGATGACCGTCATGGCGAACATGACCATCACGGCCTGGAGCAGCCGGCGCACGACGGCTGCGGTCATGGCATCGCTCTCCAGCCTGATTGCCGGAAAGGCTCGTCGGTCGTCTGTGCGCGGCACATCACGCCGGCACCGCCATCGCCATGCCGTCGCGCTGCGGATCGGCACCGCCGCGGCAAACTCCGTCTTCGATCTGGATGCCGTGAAGGGCGGCAAAAGCGTAACTTTGCCAGGAGCGCTTCACCTCGTAGCCCCTGCCCTCGATTTCTTCAGTGACAAAGCGCGGAATGCGATTGGAGACGTCGATTGTGTTCGACACCGCCACGATCCTCGGGGCGGCCACCGCTTCGGGCATGCTCATATCGAAATCAATGAGGTTCATCAGGCCCTGCGCCATGGACGGCGCGATATAGCTGCCGCCGGGCGCTCCCATGACGATCACGGGCCGGTCGTCCTTGAAGACGATGGTGGGCGCCGCAGAGCTGGCCCGCCGCTTGCCGGGAGCCAGCGATCCGGCCCTGCCCGGCCTTGGGTCGAAGCGGCTCATCGTTCCGTTGTACATGAAACCCAAGCCATCGGTGATCGCCCCCGACGGACTGCCCAGCGTGTGGGTCAAGGCGACGGCGTTGCCCTCCCGATCGACTACCGAAATATGAGTCGTCTCGCGCGGCGACCGGTCGTCGACGCGCTCGATCCTGGCGCGCAGCCCAGCCTTGATCTCGGCGGCAAGCCCGCCGCAATAATCGCGGGACAGCAGCCGCCCGATCGGCACGTCAACATAGGCAGGATCGCCGAGGTGGCGGTCCTTGTCGATGGTCATGCGCTTCATCGCCTCTGCCAGCAGGACGATGTGCTCGGCACCGCCATGCTCCATGGCTCCAACATCAAAATGCGCGAGGATGTGGAGCAATTGCAGCATGGATATGCCGCTGGCGGGCGGCGGGCTGGTCGCGATATCGTAGCCGCGATACTCGCCCCAGAGCGGTTGCGCGGTAGAGAGCTCGTAGCACGCCAGATCATCCGTCCCGATGAGGCCTCGGTTGGCGGCCATGTCGGCGGCGATTTCTTCGGCGATCTCGCCCTTGTAGAAAATGTCCGGACCGGCCGCCGCGATGCGCTCGAGCGTTTGAGCGAGATCGGTGTTGACGACGACGTCACCTGGCAGCTTCACCGTGCCGTCAGAGCGAAAATAGATTGCGCGCCCCGTCTTGCTGAAGCGCAGCTTGTCAAGTGTCCGCACTTCGCCGGTGTCGACGCCGTCCTGCGACCAATACCAGTGGACATGCGGGCGGACCATGAAGCCTCGCCTGGCCTGCGTGGCGGCGGGTGCGACGACATCGGCCCATTCAAAAGTGCCATATCTCGCCAGCGCCTCAGCATAACCCTTGATACTGCCCGGCGTGCAGACGGCGAGGTAGCCGATCTCGCTGATGCCGCCTTCCAGCAGAAAGGCGAAGCCATCGCGAGACTGGCCGACCAGGAGGTCGCTCCACATTTCGGGCGATGCTTTGAGCGGCGCCCTGGCGTAGAATTCAAGCACCTCGTGCACGCCGCGTCGCGGCATGTAGACCTGCATCGAGCCAAACCCCCGATGCCGGCCATTTGAGGGTCGACGACGCCTTGCATGAAAGCGCAGGCGATCGCCGCATCGACGGCGTTGCCGCCGCGCTTGAGCACCAGCGCGCCCGCCTCGACCGCCTCCGGCTGCGGCGCAACGATCATTGCGTTCATCTTGAGGCGTTCCGTCGTTCCTTGAGCGCCTGGGCCAGGAAATCCTTGACCGGATCGAGAACCGCGTCGCGTTCGTGGGATACCCCGGGCAACAAATCAAAGCGTACGCGCACACCGGCTTCCTCGAACGATCGACACAACGTCCTGAGGCGTTCCGGCCTCGTTTGTCCTGCATCGTTGGCGCCCGGCATCCAATGGGTGCTGCCTTGGACATGCGTGATTTCCCAGGTCTCCAGGTCGGCATCGCCGACGATCATCTGGACCGGCACTTTTGCCAGCGCTGCGGCGTCGAAGGTGATGCCGAACTTCTCCGCCAGGTCGCGAATGCCCACCCACCAGTCCCGCGTGGGATCGAGCAAGGTCACCGAGCCTGGCGCACCGATCGACGCCGCCCAGAGCCTGTCGGGATGGAGGATGGCGAAGCGATGGGTGAAGTGCCCGCCGCCGGAAAATCCGAACATGGCGAAACGGGTCCAGTCCTGACGGTATTTCGCGACAACTTCCTCGACTATGGCGAGCAGCACCTGATCGTAGCGGATGTCGCCCTCGATCATGTATTTGTATCCGCTGCGGGCGTCGTCGCCGAGAACGCCCATTGGAAACACCGGGCACAAGATGGCGCAGTCGTTCCAGCGTCCGAACTCGGCGAACGCGTCGCGGAAACCCAGGAACGAGGTGCGGCCTGTGCCATGGACGGCCACCAGCAGGTCGACTTGGGCGCCTTCCCCAACCGCGGGCGGTACATACAGGCAATAGTGGAAGCGTGGGTCTGATTTGGAAGCAAAGATGGCGGTCGCGCCAAGATCGTATGTAGCGCGACCGCGATCCGCGACGGATCCCGTGGCGATGCTCGTCAAGTCTAAAACTCCTCAGACAGTCTTGGCATTCATCGCCAGCGTATACTGGTCGGCCCGCGTCGTGAACTGAAGGTCCTTCCGGGCAGCCACGACGAGGACCTCGTGGTGCATCGGAATCACAGCGACGTCGTTGAAGACGATCTCGCTGAGCTCCGAGAGCATCTTTTCGCGTTTGGCATCGTCCAGCGTCCGCTTCGCCACAACCAATTTGGCATCGAGATCGGGGTTGGAGTAGCGGCCCGAATTGGCAATACCCATACCGGCATCCGGGTTCTGCGTCGCGACCAGCGCTGTCATCGGGTTAGAGGTTTCGCCCGTGTTGACGCCCCAGGAGTCCAGATTGATGCTGAACTCATGGGCATCCGCCTTGTCGGCATAAACCGACCAGGGCATGACCTCGACGCTGACTTCCAGGCCGATGCGGGAGAACATCTGGGCCACGGCCTGCACGATCTTCGAATCGTTGACGATACGATCATTGGGCCCGTGGATCGTCAGTCGGAAGCCGTCGGGGTAGCCAGCCTCGGCGAGCAGGGCCTTGGCTTTTGCAGCGTCGAATGGAACGGGTTTGATAGCAGCCGAGGTGCCCGGGGCGCCGGCAGGCAGAAACTGCGAAGCGACAATGGCATTGCCCTGCATCAAGCGCTCCACAATGGCGCTGCGGTCGATCGCCATGGACAGCGCCTGCCGCACGCGCAGATCCTTCAGCGGGTTGCGGTCGAGCGGCTTGCCGTCCTTGCCAGTGATGAAGGGCGTGACGTCCCGGAACGTGTCCAGCGAGAAGAAGACGACCCGGCTCGAGACGCCGCGAATGATGTGAAAGCGCTCGTCTTTTTCGACGCGAGCAACACCCTCGTAGGGCACCTGTTCAACGAGATCGAGATCGCCGGCGAGCAGGTTGGCAAGCCGCGCGCCGGCATCGGTGACGATGCGGAGCTCGACGTCCGGCAAAGCAGGCTTCGGTCCCCAGTAGTTTGGATTGGCGGAAAGCGCGACACGGTTGCCGGAAACATATTCCTTCAGCACATACGGGCCGGTGCCGATCGCCGCGGTGCCGTTGTTGAACTGATCGCTAGGGGTATCCTTGAACTTGGCGCGGATGATGCGAATGCGACTGAGGGAATTGGGCAGAAGCGGCTCCGGCTGCTTGGTTTCGATGAGAAGCTTGCCGGGTTGGGGCGAGGTGATCGAGTTGATGTTGCGCGTGTAGGTCCGGAACGACGCCGTGCTTTCGATGGTGTTGGCCCGGTCGAATGAGACGACGATGTCGTCTACGGTGAGCGGCTCGCCGTCGCTGAAGCGCACGTCGGGCCGCAGGTCGAACTCCCAATGGGTGTCGTCGACCACGCGCCAGGCCGTCGCGAGCCCCGGTCTGGAGATCGATTTTTCGTCGTTGATGACAAGCGTGTCGTAGATGTGGGTGGCAAGCGCGTTGTTCGGCGCATTGCTCTTCAGATGCGGGTCTAGCGTCGTCGGCGGAGCAGCCATGCCGATCCGCAGCTGGCCATTTCCCGCGGCCTGTGCAAGCCCCGTCCAGCTAATGCCTTGCAAGACAGCGGCACCCCCGAGCGCCCATTGCATCAGCGAACGGCGCGATATTGTCCGGTTCATCATTGGTTCTCTCCGTGTCCACTCTGGATAGTTCCGTCGGAGGAGTTCTTTTCTGCTGCCGCTTGCCATCATCGAGTCCAGCCCAGGATCCGCTGTCGGTGCCGGTCTCCCTCCTGACGGCGAGTTGAAACTAAAGCTCCTCCGTTTGTCAATACAGATAAACCGTTGTTTCACTAGACGAGACAAATTTTCTCGTTTAGGCTTCAGCATGAGAGTTTTGGCGAGGAACGAGAGATGGCCGATCAGGCAGACACCCGGTACACAGTCGATTCCGTCGATCGCGCGATCAGCTTGCTGCAGACTGTGGCCGGAGAGGCCGATCTTGGCGTTTCCGAAATCGCGCGGCGTTCCGGCGACAGCAAGGCACGTGCTTTCCGGCTTTTGCAGACGCTGGTGCGACGCGGTCTGCTGGCGCGGTCATCGGATGGAAAAGGCTATCGCCTCGGCCTCGCCGCGCTGATGCTCGGCCACGCCGCCAGCGAACAGATGGACCTGATCCGCATTGCAAACCCTGTTCTGGAAGAACTCGGTCAGGCGATCGGCGAAACCACCCAGCTGCGAATCCGCGATGACCAGGAAAGCCTTTGCGTCGCCAAATGGGAGCCGAAGCGGGACCTTCGCGTCAATGCGATTGTCGGCCGCCGGCGGCCGCTACATGCCGGTTCGAGCAAGGCGTTCCTGGCCCATATGGATGATGAGGAGCGCGAGGCCATTCTTTCGGGCCCGTTGAAGCGCTTCACCAAGAAAACTGTGACCGATCCTCGGCTTCTAAGGGGCGGGCTCGAGCAAATCCGCAAGGCGAAGTTTTTCGTCAGTCGCGGCGAGATCAACGACGATCTGATTTCGATCACCGCACCGGTGTTCGTGGCACCGGGCAAGATAATCGCGGCGCTGAACATCGCTGCCCCGGAAAACCGGGTGCCGGAAGAGCGGATAAGCGAACTGGGCGATATGGTAGCCCGGGCCGCCCATCGTATTTCCGCCGCCCTTGGCTTTCGCTCGCCGGCCAATGAGATGGCGAGTTGAACCGGTGCCAAACATCACACGACTTCCTTGGCGGATTGTGACGAGGGGTGTATCTCCGGAACGGTGAAAATCGACACCTCGCCCTTGAAGCCTTGGAGTTCAAAGGCGCCTGCCTGCACAACCGGCATCGATGCTCCTTGCGCAAATCCGGGACCAAGCACCAGAGGGATCCTCAGCTTTTTGGTGGTTGACTCGAGCCGTGCCGCGCGGTTCACCGGCGAGCCGATCGCGGTGTAATCGAAGCGCCGTTCGGAGCCGAAATTCCCTACGGAGCAGATGCCAGTTTCGATAGCGACGCCGATTTGGATAGAGGGGTGCCCGCGCGCCGTGAACGCCGCGTTTTCGCGCCTCACCCGTTCGATTAGGGCAAGCCCCGCTTCGAGCGCACGCTCGCGATGATCTGGCTGGTCAAGCGGCGCGTTCCAGAAGGCTAGCACGGCATCGCCCATGAACTTATCGATGGTCCCGTCCCGCTTGAGTATCTCATCGGTCGCAAGGCCGAGGAAGTGATTGACCACCTTTGCGATTTCTTGGGCATCGAGTTGTTCGCTCATCGCCGTGAAGCCGCGTATGTCACTCAGCAGGATTGTGATCTCGCGCTTCTCTCCGGACAGGATCGCTTCGGTATCCGAATTTGCGAGGCGCTGCACCACGGAGGGCGACAGATATTGGGAAAACTGCCGTGCCAGGGTGGACCGGCGCTGCTCGCTGCGCCTGTAGAGGACATAGCCTTCGAAGCCTGCTAAGAGGATCGTCGCAAGCGCCGGCTGTAGTGGGTCGTAGAGCTTACCCTGCAGGCTGTATTCGAGAGCGCCGAACGCGAAGGGCGTGGCAACAAGGAGCGCCAGAGCGAGGGCGCCAAGCATGACACGCTGGGCGAGAACTCCCGAAAGTCCGATGAAAACGAGGCCACTGAGGACCAACCACAGCCGCTCGAGCGTACGCGCTTGCGTTGGCTCTGCAAGATAGCGCGCGGCAAGCATCTGGCCGATTGCATCAGCGTGGATGTCCACGCCTGGTCGCGCCGGACGCGTCGGGGTTGGCAGGTACTGCATCAATCCCACGGCCGACAGGTCGACAATGGCGATGGCGTTCCGCAGCAGCGGATCGCCGCGGCCCGAAAGAATACTACCGGCAGATATGCGCGGCGTATTGGTGTCGGTTTCCCAGAGGCGGATGCTGCCCTGCGGTTCGAGTGGCACGATGGTCCCGGCCATCCTGAGCGCGTCAAACCCGGCGGCATTCATCCGGGCTACGTAGCCGTTCTCTCCGGCGTAGAGGCGCAGGAGTTCGAGCGCGAAGGACGGCCAGAGCTGAACGCCTTGAGCCGTATTTCGGAGCCAGAGCAGCGGCACATGGCGTAGTACGCCGTCGGGATCCGGCAAAGTGCGAATTGCGCCGAGGCCTGCAGCGGCGCTCGAGAAATCCGGAAGCGAGCCTGTCAGGCCGGTGAAGCCAGGAAGCGTCTCGGGTACTTGCCCGACGATCGACCAGCCGGCTTTGGGCTCTGCTTCTGAAACCGTCGCCTCGTTACCCAGGCTGACGGCGAGCGTCGTTCGATTTTTCGCCAGTGCGCTGGCGAGACGCTTGTCTCCGGCGATGCCATCAGGAGAGATGTCAGCCTCGGGCAGCATCAGCGCAAGCCCGATCACCGCCGCACCGGACTCGGCGACACCATCGACTAGATCGGCCAAAAGGCCACGGTTCCAAGGCCATCGCCCATATGCCTTAAGGCTCGCGTCGTCTATCGAGACTATGACAACAGGATTGCTGGTCGCCTCGCGCGGGGCGAGAAACTGGTAGAAGTCGTACGTACGCTCGCGCAGGCGCGATAGCGGCCCGTCGAAAGCAAAATGGCAAGCGAGCAGCAAGAGTACGACCGCAAGACCAGGTATTTTCCGCCTGGCAGCCCGCCGCCAATCAAGCGAGGGGCTCATGCCGATCGGCCGGGCTTACCGGCAGTCGGGAAAGCAGTCATCATCCTCATCATCCACCCCGCTGCCTACAGGGGGCGTTGAGCTGTCAGGGAATTCCATGGCCACGCCGGGCAACGCGCCGTCGGTGGACTTGCAGGCTTTGAGCGAGTTGCCGAGTGCTGACGCACAAATCGCGCTTACGTTCAGCCCCGGACCCGGTTCGCCTGGCATGCCGGTGCCGGCTATCCGATCGATGCTGTCCAATATCGGGAAGACGTCGATACCGCCGTAGCCGGTCAGCAGGTTGCCATTGTCCGACGTGCAGGCGTGGCCCGGGTTTGTGATCACGAGCTTGCGACCATTCAACATGCAGGTCATGCGGCCGGCGCGCAGTATGCCGACGGTCTGACCAGCTATCACAAGCACTTCAATGATGCCGCCTCTGGCTCCGAGCACCATGTGTGGCGTCGCAACTTGCATGTCGCCGCCCTTCGAAACCTGACCGCCGTAGAAACGGGCCAGGCCGCTGTTCATCCTGATGTCGATCTTTCCTGATCGGGACCCCGGATTGTAGACGAATTCATCGATCGTCAGGCTGGTGTTCGGACCAATCTTGGCGCTCGACTCGTCCCGGAACACGAGCATTCCCAGACCGGTGATATTGCTGCGCAGTTGGTCGCCGAGTTCGACGGCAGCGCCGACGTTCATCGCCTCGCGGTCATTGCGGATGATGTCGGTCTGGTAGGCCGTCATGGACCCGACCGTTTCAGCGACAGACGGTGCCGCAAAGCCAAGGCAGGCGATACAGGTGGCTATCTGACGATACAGGGTCCTCATCGCGGTCTCTTTCAGTTGAGCGTCAACGTGTAGCTCACGAGCAATTCGAATGAATTTCGGTCGCGGCTAGCGATATCGAAGTCGGTTTCGCGATAGGCGAGGTCGACGCTGACCTTCTGCCACTCAGTGAGCTGAAAATCGCTTTCCGAGGCAATGCGCCAGAAGTCGCTTTCTATGTTCGTGCTGATGCCGACGGACAAGTCGGGAGTGTCGCTGTGGCCGGCCGAGACGGCGACCTGGTGAGACCATACGAACAGGTCCGGTACTTCCATCAGCACGCCGCCGTACCGGATCTCGCCCATGTAGCTGTGGCCGATTTCGCCAGATCCGGAGGCGAAGTCATTCGTGCCGACCAGGCGCAATCCGAGCGCCTGGCCATTGCGGAAGCGGTAGCTGCCGCCTGCCTCATAAAAGACCCTGCTATCGGCGAAAATGCCTTGCGAGGCGCTTAGATCGATGTAGCCGCCGCCTGCAAAAAGCGTCGTCTCGACGGTCGGGCGCACAAGAAAGCGTCCACTGAGGCCGATGCCGGTTTCGTGGATATCGCTGTCGAAACGATCTGTAACGGTAAACGCCGAAAGCAGCAGGCGCAGCGAATCGATCCCACTGTTGGGCAGCCCCTTGTCCCAGGTGATCGCGGCGTTGCCGTGGATGAAAGTCTCCTTGCTACCCGGAACCGACAGGTCTGGCGTGAAAAAACGCTGTGTCGCCGTCAACGACCCTGAAAGAACGAGAGCGTCGGCACTTGGCGTGCCGAGGTCCCATCGCACAAAGCCTTCCGCCCGCCCATAGGGCGAGACGAAGCTGTCGTCGTCCTGGGCCCCACCGGGCTCAAAATCGGTGAATGCGCTGAACACGCCGCCGGTCAGGGCGAGTTCCCAGGTGACGCCACGCAACGCGCGCTCGATGCGGGCAAGCAGGCGAACAGCTTCCTGCTGCTCAGCCGCGGACAGGCCCCCGACCTCGATGCCGTACTGCACCTGCCGCCGGGCCAATTCATAGGAGCCGACATGATAGTACAACCGGCTGGCCGCAAGCCGGGCGCGGGCATCGCGGGGATATTTGATGAGATACTGCTCGACCGACGAGATCGCCTGATCGTACTGCCCGGCGTTGACGGCAACCGTGACGAACTGGGCGAGCGTTCTGTTGTCGGCCGGACTGGCGATGCGGGCTGAAAAAGCATCGTCATAGGCCGGATAGGGACCTTGTGCGCCGGCCGGCGATATGCCGGTGCAAAGCAGCGCCGCGGCGAAGCCGAAGATCATTGAAAACGAGGAATGCATGCCGAGAAACCCACCCCAACCCGACTAGTGCAGCGATCTAGCACGCCTGCACGAAAAAAAGCGACAGAACTGGCACAAAACCTTCCGAGTCTTCAGCAGCTGTTGCAGCTGCGCAACAAACTATCGGGTTCATCCGCATTTCGGCTACCCTGGTTGGCCAAGCATCTTCTCAGCGTTGCTGGACTTCGAGCAAGTATTCGGTACAAACGGCAACTAAGCCAAATCATAATCAGCCGTGGATCGCGCAGCCGACAAGATCAATATTGTTTGCGCGATTCTGCGCATATCTGGTCGCCGCCTGACGCATCAAGTGTCACATGTAGCTCATCCGAAGGTCTTCCGTCGCGTTGCGCAAGCGGTCGGAGAGCTGGCGGGCGATGCTTCTCAGGACGGCCTGCGCAATGTGCGGCCTAGCCTTTGTTATCTTGTTGAACGCCCACGAGGTCAGCTTATAGGCAACAACATCCTCGTCGGCGATCACGTCCGTCGAGCGTGGTCGCTCGGTCAGGAAACCCATTTCGCCCACTGTGCATCCAGCCCCGATGCTCGCCAGCCGGCGCCGCCCGCCAGGCGTAATTACCCAGACGCTGATACAGCCGCGCGTCAGCATCCACAGTCGGTCCGCCGGATCGCCAGCGCGGCACAGCACTGCGCCCTTCGGGAATTCGACGTGGTCGAGATAGCTCATCAGCACCTTCAAATCTTCCGGCTGCGTGGTCATGCCGAAATCGGTGCGTTCGAGTGGCACCTCTATCACGGAGCGGGCTGCACTGTCGGTCCGCTGCACGATTTCCTCTTCGAAGCGCTCCAGCGCTGTTTCGAGGTCGGGGTAGATATTCGGTCCATTAGGTTGCGACGTGCACTCCTCCAGAACCTGGGCATCCTTGAGGTCACTGAAGAACAACCGCTGACCACGCCTGGCGCACCGAGCGGCGATCTGCTGCAATGTCAATGCGCCGGAGGCGTCGATGTCGCTGACGGCGCGGAAATCGAGAATGATCACCCGCACGGCGATGGGCAGCCGGTCGATCTCCTCCGCGAGCTCATCGGCATTGCCAAAGAATAGCACCCCCTGCAGCTCGAAGACTGCAAGCTCCCGCTCGTGGGCCGCCAGCAACTCGTTCTGAGCTGTGGAACGGATGCGCCTGGAGCGCGTCTTGCCGACTATCTCCTTTCGCCGCACCACGGGCCGGTTCATTTCGACCATGAAGACGATGCAGGCCAGCGCCACGCCGACCACGGCGCCGACAACGGGTTGGCCAAGCACTGTGGCGAGCGCCACCGTAGCGACTACGCCGATATTGCGCTGTGCCTGGATGCGGCCCGTCGCATCCTTGCCGAAGAGTGCCTGGCGCGCGGTCCGCAGCGCCCAACGGTCTATGGTATTGATGCCGACGAAAACCAGAATGGCGGCCAGCACAACCAGCGGCATCGAGAAGATCAGACCCGGGAACGCAAGGATGGCCGCAAGCAGCACCGCCCGGCTCGCAATGTCGAGGCGCGCGTGCGCCCACCGGCACGATGGTTGGCGGCAGTCAGCGAGGCTGACGTGGAGACGAACAGCCCGCCCATAATAGGGGAGACAAGGTTGGCGATGCCCAGCCCGACAAGGGCGCGGTCCGGACCGATCTGAATGTCAGCCAGATTGCGCGCCGTGCGGAGGGTGAAGACCGTGTCAAGCGTTCCCACGATCGCCAGGGTCAACGAGCCGGCGATCAGGGTCCACCAGATATCTCCGAACCCGAGCCGGAGTGCGATGGCAGCGTCGTGTAGGCCTATCGGCGCCCAACCGCCCAGATCGATCGTGCCGACAACGGGGCCGAGCTCAATGCCGGGCGCCCACAGACGGGCAGCATGGTAGATCAGATAGCCGATCAGCAGGCCGGCAAGCAGCGCCGGAATCCTGGGTGCATGTCGCGTGATCACCACCATGGTCGCGATCAGCGCAAGACCGAAGGGAAGTCTTGTCAGAGTAGCGAGGCTGAAATCTGCCGCCGCGACCCCACTCCAGGACGAGACCGCGAGAAGCACCGGGGTCTGACTCTTGATGATCAGGATGCCAACGCCCGAGATGAACCCGGCGACAACCGGGTGGGGGGCAAGCTTGACGATTCGGGCGAGTCCGGTCGCCCCGATGAAGATCATCCAGAAGCCGGCCAGCATTACGCATCCGACGAAAGCAAGCAGCGCCTGGGTCGTGTTGCCGTCGAGAGCGACGAGCAAGGATCCCAGCAGGCTGGCCTGGATCAGTGAGTTGCTGGGCATGGTCGTCACGAAGGACGACCGTTGAAACACGGAAGCGACGATGCCGCCGACAATGGCCGCGATGACGCCGGCAAGCGCGCCTTCCGCCACCCGATCCTCGCCGAGCGGCGAAAGGGCAAGGACGCCGGAGGAGATGCACATTGGCAGCGCTACGCCAGCCGTCGTCACACCTGCGGTCAGTTCCTGGGCCAGAACGCCCAGCCCGGCGCTCAAGCGGCGCGCAAAATCCGTCTGTGTCCCAACCTGCTCAACCACCATTCAGAGCCCCTACAACCTCACGGCGGTGATCCCGCCAACGCCATCCTTAATGTCGGCACGCGTCCGCGGCCGCGACCCACTACAGCACGAGCGTAGTGGCCAGCCCCAGCATCAGGCCCATGCCTACAATATCGGTCACCGTGGTAAGGAAGATCGCGGAAGCCACGGCCGGATCGGCGCCGACCCGCCGCAGGCCCAACGGGATCAGCACGCCGGAGATCCCGGACATGAGGCACGATCCGGACATGGCGAGCAGGATCACAAGTGCCAGCATGGGCGCCTGGGATGCCGACTCCGGTTGCTGCGAGGCGTAGAACCACATGGCCGCGGCCGCCACGAGACCGACGAGCAGGCCGTTGGCGATCCCGAGCGCTCCCTCCCTCAGCACCAGGTGCAGCTTCGATCGTTTGTCCACATCCCCTAAGGCGAGGCCACGAAGCGTAATAGCCAGCGCCTGGCAGCCGGTGTTTCCGCTCTGTCCGGCCAACACCGGGAGGAACGCCGCCAAGGCGACGATCTTCTCGATCGTGCCTGTGAACGAGCCGACCACGAAAGCGGCTATGAAGGCCGTCAGCAGGTTGAGCTGCAGCCACGGATGGCGTTTCAAGAAGGCTGAAAACAGCGGGGTGAAAGAACGCTCCTCCTTCTGGACACCCACCATCTGGCCAGGCTGGGCAGAAATCTCGATGATTTGCTGCTCGAACAGCCGCCAGCCGCGAACCTGCCCGAGCAGCCGGTCCTCCGCGTCCACCACGGGATAGACAGGGTAGTGACGGCGTACCGCCGCCTTGCAGGCTTCGCTCAAAGGCATATCGACGTGAAGGGCGAACGGACTTGCCAGCATGATCTGATCCACCGTCGCGTCGGCCTCGCTCAGCATCAGATCGCGCAAGACCACCAGGCCAACCAGTTTATCGCCCTCGTCCGTGATGTAGAGGTAAGTCAACTCGGTCGGCACCTGCGCGCGCCTGACGGCCTCGACCGCGGCAGCTACCGTCGTCCCGACAGCAACGCTGGCGGGGATCGGGTCCATCAGCTCGACGATTGCCTCGGGGATCGCGAGATCCTTTCCGTCGGTATGAGTTTTGATGGGCCTCCTTTGCGGTGGCAAATACTCCGCCACCTTCCGGGCGTGCCTATCCGGTAACAACTCTAGTGCGTCGCGGATGAACTCGGGAGACTCTCGGGCTAGCAATTCAGCCGCGTCGTCAGGTGCTCGAGCACGCAGCGTGCGCACCAACTTCTGAATGTCGTTCTCTTGCCTCATCTGTTCCCCTCTAATGTTGCGCCTCTTGAGCTTAAAGACCGCACCGGTTCGCTCTGCCCAGGCGCACGGTGGCCCAAGCGCCTCGATCCGGAAATCTTCGCCTTCTCAGGGCGCCGAGTAGACCGAACCCAGACAAATCTGAGCCATTGCGTGGGTGCATACAGGCGGGCTGTAACGTCAGCGTGTCGCCAAGAGAATTGTCGTGTTGCCGAAATTCACCGTCGATCCCTGGGCTCCGCGAGCACGTCGCAACCCAGCGGCGAAGTAAGGTCGGCAATGGGCCGTCGTGGCCCTGTTCATTGGGGTGCGCTCAGCCCGACAGTTTCCGGTGTGAACGGCCGCGCTTTAACCTGGGAAGACGGTGAAACCGCCATCGACGCGAATGACCTGCCCATTGATGAAGCGCGCGCGCGGACCGGCGAGGAAGGCGACCGCTTCGGCGATCTCTTCGGGCTCGGCATATCGGTTCAGCGATTTCTTGCTCGAGTCCATACGCTCCGGATCGACGACGCGGCTCGCCTGGAAGCGTGCCGTCTTGGTGGCGCCGGGGCTCACCGCATTGATGCGCACGCCATCGTCGATCAATTCCTTGGCCAGGCAGCGCGTATAATGGACGACGGCAGCCTTGAGCGTGGAGTAGACCACCTCCGGCGAGCATCCGATATGCGCTGCCGCCGAGGCAATGTTGATCACCGAGCCTGAGCCGCGCTTGACCATAGGCGGAATGAACGCCTGGCAGACCAGCATCGTACCGATAAGATTGTTCTCTGTCAGAACCTTGATGTCATCATAGTCGATGTCGAGCGCGTTGTTGGGACTGGGTTTTACCCCCTTGGCGCCGATGTCGCCGCCGGCGCAGTTGACCAGAACATGCACATCGCCGAGGTCCGCCTCGATCTTCCTCTTCATTTCGGCGACGGCTTGCTTGTCGCCGATGTTGCCCGTGACCGCGGTCACTCGCGTCCCATGCTTTTCCAAACCCCTGGCGGATTCGCCGAGGTCTGCGAATTCGCCATATTGGGATGGCCGGGTCCAATCGAGATCGTGAATCGCGACGTTTGCACCAAGTTCGGCCAAGCGTTCGGCCATCACACGGCCGAGGCCGCGTCCCGAGCCAGTCACGAAGGCAGTCAGGCCGCTGAGTTCTCGGGCAGTCATGCTGATTTCTCCATTGCAATGAAATCGAACTTCTGAATGTTGGCGGCGCTGCGCCGGATCATGTCGAGCTCGTACGAAACGAGCGCGCCGTCATCGTCGCGCTCCCATGGCGTCCGGTAGTCGGCGTCATCCGCAAGACGGTTCACGCGCGCAGCACTCAGGCAGGCCGCGAACTCGCGCGCGGTCTTCGGCGCATATCCGTTCCACCAGTCGTCGGTGAGACAGCGAACGTGACGGGCCTCCAGCGCGCCTGGCTCGAGCACGGCCGTCAGCGTATCATGGTGCTCGGCGAGGATGGCTGCCAGTTCGGCGAATGGCACGGCGCCATCGCCGATCGCGCAGCGGACCAGACGGTAGCCCTCATCCGTGAACTGCACGCGATAGTCCTTGAGGTGAACGTGGCGGACATGCGGCGCGATCCGCCGGGTGAAGGAAAGCGGTGCCTCGCCGACAGGGAACACGTTGCCTGTATCGTAGGTGATGCCCACACCGGGCCCGCCGAGTTCGCAGAACGCGACCAGTTCGTCGCTGCCGAAATCCTGATGGTTCTCGATGCCGAGCACGCGGCCCTCAGCCGCCGCACGCGGTCCCCATTCCGTCAAGGCAGCGCGGATCGTCGCGTTGAACTCGCTCCATTTCGCGCCCCACACGTTGCGGTCGCCGCACAGGACGGGGGTCAGTGCGATACGGATCGTTGTCGCCTCGAGCAGGCGCGCAGCCCGAAATGCGTTGTCCAACGGACCTGCCACGAGAAGTCCGCCACTTACCACCGGGACGATGTCGAGCGCGGTCAGACGCCTGCGCAGGTCGACGACCTCGGCGTCCGGCAAATCGGTCAACCACGGTTCGTAGATCTCGAGCGTGCGTGCGCCGAGTTCCTGCGCGAGCGCTATGAAGCCTTCCAGCCCCGCCCCATCCGGATTGTGCCGCGGCGTACCGCGGCCCTGCAAGCCGAGATGGTAGGTCAGTCCGAAAGGATTGAGGCCGAGACGAAGCATCAATTTGGTAGTCCCGTTGAAAGATGTGGAAGCGATCGCATCAGCGCAGACCCGCATCCACGGCGATGGACTGCTTCGTGATCATGCGGCTGTCATCGGCGGCAAGGAAGAGGACGGTCCGTGCAATCTCTTCGCCCAGCAGGACGCGGCGGATCAATTGCCGCTGCACCGTCTGGTCAATCGCGTCCTGCGTCTTGAACCACAACGCGCGCTGCCGCTCGGTGATGACAGCGCCGGGTTCGACTGCATTGACGCGGATGTTGTCGGATCCGAACGACCGCGCCAGCGCGCGCGTCAGCGCCACCACAGCGCCTTTGGCGGTGGCATAAGCCACCATCTGGTCCGCCCCGAAACGCCAGGCGATGGAAGAGAAGTTTATGATCGAGCCGAAGCCGAGTTCCTTCATATGCGGATGCACCGCCTGCGCGGCGAAGAAGTGATGCCGGAGATTGACGTCGAAGCTGCGATCCCAATATTCGGCTGTCACCGCGTCAACCGCATGGCGATGATCATCGGCAGCGTTGTTCACCAGGACGGCGACCGGACCAAGCTGCGCGCGTACGCCTTCGACCGACGCCTGCAGCGCAGCGACGTCGGTCACGTCGCAGTGGAGGTAC
>NZ_RZSW01000500.1:0-4727 GCF_003997375.1 Mesorhizobium sp. M5C.F.Ca.IN.020.29.1.1
ACCGCGTTCATGCTCGGCGACATGGCAAGGCCGGTGATGATCATCAGCGGCAGTAGCACGAACATGACGCCGCCATAGGCGATCTTCTGCAGCGTATTGTACTCGCGCCTGTGGTGGAACTTGAGCCTGGCATGATCGGTGATGTCTCGCGGCAAGCGCCTGAGATCGTCGATGCGCGGGGCAAGATCGCGGCGCAGATGGCCGTTGATCAGGCTGGCGACCAGCCAGACGACCAGTGTCGTGGTCAGTATCCAGGCGAAGAAGAAATGGACGACGCGGGCGGTGCCGAGGTCGTAGTAGGAGGGGATCGTCGCCCAGGATGGGAAGGCGCGGGACGTCTCCCGACCCGCCGGCCCCGACCAGCCGAGCACACCGGTCGTATCGAAGCGCTTGCCGAAGATTTCGGTGTAGCCGCGCGGACCGTTTGCGGTGTTCTCGGCGCCGATAGCGAAGATGGTGTTGTTGTATGCGAATCCCGACTCCTTGCCGATATAGAGCTGAGGGCGGGCGTTGAAGATCTGCAGGCCGGAAAGTAGCATGAAGAACAGCGAGATGGCCCAGAGCCAGTGCGTCAGCCGAGTCCAGCGCGACTGCCGGTAGATCAGCGTTGCGTCCTTCGGCGCGGCAGTATCTGGCCCGACGGTGGATTGGCTCACGACAACCGATTCCATTTTTTCGCGTCCTTCCGGCCGCTCAGTCGGCCTTTCCGATCGTTCTCCTCCCAATACGTTGCCAGCCAAAGCGATGTTTCATCCGATCACAAAATTATTACGGCCTGCCTGGTACTACCGGCTCCCGAGACTAACGGCGAGGTTGACCGCGGCGGCGACGATCACTGTATTGAAAAAGAACGACACGATCGAATGCAAGAGCACGATGCGACGCATTTGCGTGGTCGAAACCGCGGTATCGGAGGTTTGTGAAGTCATGCCGACGGTGGTCGAGAAATAGAGGAAATCCCAGCCGTCCGGCCGCTCCTTACCCGCAAACACGAGGCCGCCGACGGGCTTTCTCTGCTTCGCTTTGCTGCCGGGGTCGGTCTCTTCATCGTTCAGCCAGTAAACATGGGCGTAGTGCAGCGCCGTCATGGCGTGGATGGTGAACCAGCCGAGCGGGATCGACAGCAGCGCGAAGGTGAGTTCGACAGGATGCGCGCTGCGCTCGCGATTGATCAATTGGAACAACGAGATGATGGCGACGGCGACGACAATCAGCGTCACGCCAAAGATGACCAGCACCGGCTGGTCGGTGGCGCGGGCATTCTTGCTCAGATAGCGGTCGGTGAGCAGCGGCATCTGGGCGACGACGATGACGGTGTAGGCGGCGAAAAACGCATTGGCGCCAATCGAAAAGGCGAGCGGAGTGCGCAAGAGCAGCGCGATCGCCAGCGCCACTACACCGATGCAGGCCGACACCGCGAACTGCATGTGGCGGTGAAGTGGTTTCTTCAGGGGCATCTCGGTCGTCATGGCCCGGCCTCTGATGGCGGTCCGTCTTACGCCGCTCGTCTTTTAAGACTCGGACATTATAACACTTTTGACTGTGCCCATGATGCCGAAGATCGATTCCCGATTTTGCTGCGCGATCTCCGGTTCAAAGCGCTAGCCCGGTGCGGCGGATTTCAGCGCACGCCGCAAGATGCGGTCGAGCTCGCCGAGAAACCGTGAGCGGTCCTGCGGCGCGAAACCGGCATTGTAGCCCTTGCTCTCGCCGGTCTCGCGCAGATGCTGCTTGAGGTCGCGCATGGCCACCGCCATGCCTATCGTTTCCGGCGTGAACGGGCGCCCGGTCGGCCCAAGCACGTGGGCGCCGAGTGCCACCGTGCGGGCGGCAAGCGGGATGTCGGCTGTCACCACAATGTCGTTGGGCTTGGCATTGTCGACGATCCAGTCGTCCGCCGCGTCGGCGCCCTTGGAAACGACGACGTTGCGGATCATCGGATCGCGCGACGGGCGCAGGCCGCCATTGGAGACGAAGGTGACGACGATGCCATGGCGCTCGGCGACTTTCTCGACCTCAGCCTTCACCGGACAGGCATCGGCATCGACGAGAATCTGTAGGCGGCTTCGTTCTTGGTTGATGTTAGTCGTGTTCATACGGCGTGAATTTCAGCTCGTAGCCGCGCGGCTCGGTGCCGGGCGGCTCAGTGGGCTCAGTGTCATAGACGTAAATTCTTCCAGTGGAGGAGAAACCAATGTGTTGGCCGATGGTGCGTATCATATCGATCGCTTGATCCGCGTCCGACGCCCAAACTTTCATTCCAAAGGAAGCCGGCCCGGGCTCTGTTTCAAAGTCCTCATTGGGAGATACAACCTCGCCCTCGGCCAGAACCGTGAAGTGACGGAACGCTGTCTTCATCCGCCCGTTCCGGAGCTTCAGTCTCCAATTCTTGAGAGTCTCAGGATTCATGGGAGTGCCTGATTAACTTCGCGGTGACTGCGAACGGCAATACGAACGCGAATTTGAACCTCCTTACCTAGTAAACCACCACGCTCCTGATGCTCTTGCCCTGATGCATCAGGTCAAAACCCTTGTTGATGTCCTCCAGCTTCAGCGTGTGGGTGATCATCGGGTCGATCTCGATCTTGCCGTCCATGTACCAGTCGACGATCGTTGGCACGTCGGTGCGGCCGCGCGCGCCGCCGAAGGCGGTACCCATCCAGGTGCGTCCGGTGACCAGCTGGAACGGCCGCGTCGAGATCTCCTGGCCGGCGCCAGCTACGCCGATGACGACCGACTTGCCCCAGCCGCGGTGCGATGCTTCCAGGGCCTGCCGCATCACCTTGGTGCTGCCGGTGCAGTCGAACGTGTAGTCGGCGCCGCCGATCTGGTCGGCGCCGCGCTTGGTCAAGTTAACGAGATAGGGCACGATGTCGCCATCGATCTCCTTCGGATTGACGAAATGCGTCATGCCGAATTTCTCGCCCCATTCCTTCTTGTCGTTGTTCAGGTCGACGCCGATGATCATGTCGGCGCCGGCAAGGCGAAGGCCCTGGATGACGTTGAGGCCGATGCCGCCGAGGCCGAAGACGACGGCCGTGGCGCCGATCTCGACCTTGGCCGTGTTGATCACCGCGCCGATGCCAGTGGTAACGCCGCAGCCGATGTAGCAGATCTTGTCGAAGGGCGCGTCGGGATTGACCTTGGCGAGCGCGATCTCGGGCAGCACGGTGAAGTTGGAGAAGGTCGAGCAGCCCATGTAGTGGAAGATCTTGTCATTGCCGATCGAGAAGCGCGACGAGCCGTCCGGCATCAGGCCTTGCCCCTGCGTGGCGCGGATCGCGGTGCACAGATTGGTTTTCCTGGACAGGCAGGACGGGCATTGCCGGCATTCCGGCGTGTAGAGCGGGATGACGTGGTCGCCCTTCTTGACCGAGGTGACGCCCTTGCCGACATCGACGACGATGCCTGCACCCTCATGGCCGAGGATCGCCGGAAACAGGCCTTCCGGATCGGCGCCCGACAGCGTGAATTCGTCGGTGTGGCAGATGCCGGTCGCCTTGATCTCGACCAGCACCTCGCCGTTGCGCGGGCCGTCGAGGTCGACCTCCAGGATCTCCAGCGGCTTTCCGGCAGCGACTGCCACAGCGGCACGGGTTTTCATCGGGAATCTCCTCTCAGGGCAAAATCTGCAATCGAGGCCGAGCATTAGCGTATCTGCAGGTTCTGGACTATGGGACGAATTGACAGTTCGTGGCCGGGTTTTGGTCGGTGTCAGCCGACTTGCGCCCGGGATATGCGCCAACTTGCCTTGACCGGCCGGGCGAAGCCCATCAAAGAAAGAAAGCCGAGGGAATAAAACCCGCATGTTCGCAAAAATTCTGATCGCCAATCGCGGCGAGATCGCCTGCCGCGTTATCAAGACGGCGCGCAAGATGGGCGTCGCCACCGTCGCGGTCTATTCGGATGCCGATCGCGACGCTGTCCATGTCGAGATGGCCGACGAGGCTGTGCATATCGGGCCTTCGCCGGCCGCGCAGAGCTATTTGGTGCCGGAGAATATCATCGCCGCCTGCAAGGCGAAGGGTGCTGAAGCCGTGCATCCCGGCTACGGGTTTTTGTCCGAACGTGCATCATTCTGTGAAGCGTTGGAGAAAAAAGGCATCATCTTCATCGGCCCGAAACCCAAAGCGATCAGGGCGATGGGCGATAAGATCGAATCGAAGAAATTCGCCAATGCTGCAAACGTGTCGACGGTACCCGGCTGGCTTGGCGTCATCGAGAATGCCGGTCATGCCGAGAAAATAGCCGGCGAGATCGGCTATCCCGTTATGATCAAAGCCTCGGCCGGTGGCGGCGGCAAGGGCATGCGCATCGCCTGGAGCAAGGCCGAGGTGCGCGACGGGTTCGACCGGGCGCGGTCGGAGGCCAAAAGCTCGTTCGGCGACGACCGCGTCTTCATCGAGAAGTTCGTGGTCAATCCACGCCACATCGAGATCCAGGTGCTGGCCGACGCGCATGGCAACGCGCTTTATCTCGGCGAGCGCGAATGCTCGATCCAGCGCCGCAACCAGAAGATCGTCGAAGAGGCGCCTTCGCCCTTCCTCGACGCCAAGACCCGGAAAGCCATGGGCGAGCAGTCGGTGGCGCTGGCCAGGGCGGTCGACTATCAGAGCGCCGGCACGGTTGAGTTCATCGTCGACAGCGAAAAGAACTTCTATTTCCTTGAAATGAATACGCGATTGCAGGTCGAGCACCCGGTAACCGAGCTCGTCACCGGCATCGAT
>NZ_RZSW01000501.1:0-4704 GCF_003997375.1 Mesorhizobium sp. M5C.F.Ca.IN.020.29.1.1
ACCCAGCAGCTCTTGGAATCAGGATGCAGCGACTGCACCCAATCAAGTGCCGCGGCCGCATCCGACAATTCGCCGGTGCCGTGGTCGAATTCGCCCTGGCTGCGGCCGATGCCGCGGAAATTAAAGCGAAGCGTGGTGAAATCCCGCTTCTGGAACATGTAGAAGAGGTCATAGACGATCTTGTTGTTCATCGTGCCGCCGAACTGGGGGTGCGGGTGCAGGATGATGGCAATCGGCGCGCTCTTTTCCTTGGAAGGCTGGTAGCGACCCTCCAGGCGGCCGGCCGGACCGGTGAAAATGACCTCAGGCATAAAATACTCCACATGGCATATGAATGCGCGGCGCCCGGAACAACTCTTCCTCCGGCCCCCAGTCTTCCCAGGCCTTGACGCAGGGCGAGCGTCTTTCTAGAAGCTAGTTTAGAATTGTTCAAAACTGGGTGGCCAAAACATCGTGGTTCGGCCATCCGCGCCGCAAGTGGCGTAAATAGGACGGCTTGCCTTGCAATTTCAAGGAAATAACGCGCTATCCTCGCGGAATGGCTCTTGAAGGGACCGATCGAAACGAAAATGGCCGGAAGACGCGCCTATCTCGACTACAATGCCAGTGCGCCGCTGCTTGCCGCGGCGCGCACTGCAATGATTGCCGCGCTTGATGTCGCCGCCAACCCGTCATCGGTCCATGCCGAGGGTCGCGCCGCACGGCGGCTGATCGAGAATGCAAGGCGCGATGTGGCGACGCTGGTCAACGCCAGCGCCGAGCATGTCGTGTTCACCTCCGGTGCGACGGAAGCCGCCTCGACGCTGCTGACGCCGGATTGGCAGATGGGGCGCGGCACTATCCGCATGAGCCGGCTCTATGTCTGCGAAGCCGATCATCCTTGTGTGCTGAATGGCGGGCGCTTTCCGGCAGCCCAGGTGACACGCATCGGCGTCGACACCGACGGCATTGTCAAGCTGGACGCGTTGGCGGCGGCACTTGGCCGTCATGACAAGGCAGACGGCCTGCCGCTGGTGGCGATCCACGCTGCCAATAACGAGACCGGCATCATCCAGCCGGTCGAGCGCATCGCCGAAATCGTCAAGGCGGCGGGCGGCATTCTGATCATCGACGCCGTGCAGGCCGCCGGCCGCATTCCGCTCGATTTGTCAGCGGGTTACGCCGATTACCTGATTCTGTCTTCGCACAAGATCGGCGGTCCCAAGGGCGCTGGCGCCATCATCGCCGCCTCGGACCTGATGATGCCAAGACCCTTGATCGCCGGCGGTGGCCAGGAAAAGGGCCACCGTGGCGGCACCGAAAACCTAGCCGCGATCGCCGGTTTTGGCGCGGCGGCGCGGGAAGCCCTGATCGGATTGAAGAGCATCGATGCGGTCGGTCGCCGCCGCGACGAGATCGAGGCCATCGTGAAAACGCTGGTGCCGGATGCGGAAATCTTCGGAACCGGCGCGCCGAGGCTTGCCAATACGACATTCTTCGCTATTGCGGGCACCAAGGCCGAGACGGCGCAGATCGCCTTCGACCTCGCCGGCGTGGCGCTGTCGGCCGGTTCCGCCTGTTCGTCGGGCAAGGTCGGCCCGAGCCATGTCCTGAAAGCCATGGGGCACAGTGATAGCCTTGGCGCTTTGCGCGTGTCCATCGGCCACGCAACGAGTGCCGAGGATGTCGAGTTGTTCCGCAAGGCACTGTCAGGTATCGCCTCGAGGCAAGCCGGTAAGGAAGCGGCGGGCAGGGAAAAAGCTGCCTGAGTGCGGCAGAATGATGCAGGCCTTCGGGCCTGGTAGAGCCGTGCGTTTCATGGTGGCCGGGTGAATTTCCGGCAGGGACGCACTATATGGAACTTACGCCGCCTTGGTTGCCCATGGGCACTCGTTTCGCGGTGCCATAGTTTGAAAACTGTCGGGCCTTGACCCCGGCGTGGATGGAGAACGCATATGCCTGCTGTGCAGGACACGATCGATCGGGTCCGAAAGATCGACGTCGACCAGTATAAATACGGATTCCAGACCGAAATCGCGATGGACAAGGCCCCAAAGGGCCTGAGCGAAGACATTATCCGCTTCATTTCGGCGAAGAAGGACGAGCCGTCCTGGATGCTGGAATGGCGTCTGGAAGCCTATCGGCGCTGGGTGACGCTGGACGAGCCGAAGTGGGCGCGCGTCCATTATCCGAACATCGATTTCCAGGACCTCTACTACTATGCGGCGCCCAAGAGCACGCCGGGACCGACATCGCTGAGCGACGTCGATCCTGAGCTCTTGAGGGTCTACGAAAAGCTCGGCATTCCGCTGAAGGAACAGGAAATCCTCGCCGGCGTGCAGAAGACCGACGCGTCGGAACTCGAGGAACCCAGCGACAATGTCTACAAGTCGGGCCGCGTCGCCGTCGACGCGGTGTTCGATTCGGTGTCCGTCGTCACCACCTTCAAGAAGGAGCTGGCGCAGGCCGGCGTCATTTTCTGTTCGATCTCGGAAGCGATCCGCGAGCACCCGGAACTGGTGAAGAAATATCTCGGTTCGGTCGTGCCGACCTCCGACAATTTCTACGCGACACTGAATTCGGCGGTGTTCACAGACGGCTCCTTCGTCTTCGTGCCCAAGGGCGTGCGCTGCCCGATGGAACTGTCGACCTATTTCCGCATGAACGAGAAGAATACCGGCCAGTTCGAGCGTACGCTGATCATCGCCGAGGAGGGGGCTTACGTCTCCTATCTCGAAGGCTGCACGGCGCCGCAGCGCGACGAGAACCAGCTTCACGCCGCCGTGGTCGAATTGATCGCGCTCGACGATGCCGAGATCAAATATTCGACGGTGCAGAACTGGTACCCCGGCGACGCCGAGGGCAAGGGCGGCATCTACAATTTCGTCACCAAACGCGGCGACTGCCGTGGCCATCGTTCGAAGATATCGTGGACGCAGGTCGAGACCGGCTCGGCCATCACCTGGAAATATCCGAGCTGCATCCTGCGCGGCGACGATTCCAGCGGCGAGTTCTATTCGATCGCCGTGTCAAACGGCTACCAGCAGGTCGATAGCGGCACCAAGATGATTCATCTCGGCAAGAACACGTCGAGCCGCATCATCTCCAAGGGCATCGCCGCCGGCCTTTCGCAGAACACCTATCGCGGACAGGTTTCGGCGCACCGCAAGGCGACCAACGCCCGCAACTTCACCAACTGTGACTCGCTGCTGATCGGCGACCAGTGCGGCGCGCACACCGTGCCCTACATGGAAGCCAAGAACGCGACGGCGAAGTTCGAGCATGAGGCGACGACGTCGAAAATTTCCGAAGACCAGAAATTCTACGTCATGCAGCGCGGCATCCCGGAAGAAGAGGCGATCGCGCTGATCGTCAACGGCTTCGTCAAGGACGTCATCCAGCAGCTGCCGATGGAGTTCGCCGTCGAGGCGCAGAAGCTGATTGGGATCTCGCTGGAAGGCAGCGTGGGTTGATTAGATGGAACGGCGCTCTTGGAAATTCTTCGAGCGTATCGAGAGCTTGATAGTCGTTCTGATGCGCTCGTTGACCCTCGCTATTGGAGGTGCCGTGGTGGCTCTGATAGGCGCAATGTTTGGCTTGAGTTCGGTAAAGAATATTGGTGGTTCGATCGCGGGCCTAGGCGCGGTTGGGTTTTTTGGCTGGATGTTCGTTACAGGCGATCTTGCGGGCGCGCTTTTAGGGAGATCCGGTCAAGGACCGAGCGTCGAGAAACAACAAGAACACGAAAGTAGAAAATGATGCTTGAGATCAAGAACCTGCATGCCCGCATTGTCGACGACGGCACCGAGATTATCCGCGGCCTGAACCTGACGGTGAAGGCCGGCGAGGTCGCCGCGATCATGGGCCCGAACGGCTCGGGAAAGTCGACGCTGTCCTACATCCTCGCCGGGCGCGAGGATTACGAGGTCACCGAAGGCGACATCCTCTACAACGGCCAGTCGATCCTCGAAATGGATCCGGCCGAGCGCGCCACATCAGGCATCTTTCTCGCCTTCCAGTATCCGATGGAGATACCGGGTGTGGCGACGATGGAATTCCTGAAGGTGGCGATGAACGAGCAGCGCAAGGCGCGCGGCGAGGAGCCGCTGAAGATCCCCGAATTCCTGAAGCGCGTGAAGGACGCCGCCGCCTCGCTCAACATGGACATGGCGATGCTGAAGCGGCCGCTCAATGTCGGTTTTTCCGGCGGCGAGAAGAAGCGCGCCGAGATCTTGCAGATGAAGCTCCTGGAGCCAAAACTCTGCGTGCTCGACGAGACCGATTCAGGCCTCGATATCGATGCGCTGAAGATCGTCTCGGACGGCGTCAACGCGCTGCGCTCGCCCGACCGCGCCATCGTCATCATCACCCACTACCAGCGCCTGCTCCAACACATCGAGCCGGATACTGTGCACGTGCTCTACAGGGGCCAGGTGATCAAATCGGGCGACAAGTCGCTGGCGCTCGATCTCGAGGCCAATGGCTATGCCGGCGTGATCGGCCAAGCCGCGTGAGATGCCAGAAGGCGAGACAAAGCTAGGCAAGGCGAAACTGATGAATATACATACGACACCCCAGCGAACGCCAGCCGAAACGGCGCTGATCGACGCCTTCAGCGACCGGCTCTCGCTGCTGCCCGGCGACGGCACGGTGATGCTGAAGCGCGACGACGCCGTCGAGGCGATCAAGAGCGGCCTGCCGACGCGGCGCATCGAATCCTGGCAC
>NZ_RZSW01000502.1:0-4667 GCF_003997375.1 Mesorhizobium sp. M5C.F.Ca.IN.020.29.1.1
AAAGTAAACAGAGACCGGCTCGTCCGGTCTCCGCTACTATTGCCTCATGCGTTTGAAACGGATCAGCAGCGAGCCGTAAAGAGACGGCCACGGTTGTCGCGGTACTGGCAATAGCCATTGCGCAGGTTGCGCACCAGCAGGCCGGTACCGGCACCGATGGCTGCGCCGACCAGCGCACCCTTGCCGCCGTCAATCAGGCCGCCGGCCAGAGCGCCGACACCGGCGCCGACGCCGACATCCCGCTCGGTGGTGCTGCAGCCGCTGACTGCGACCACGGCAACCATGGCAATAATCATCTTCCGCATAGGGTCACTCCTCGCTTTTGTCCTCACTTGAGCTCCACCCGTCACTTACCATGCGAAAAAGGGTTTTGCCCGATCGATTTCATTGTTGGCTAAGAGAATCTTGTTCGGGGCGCGCGCCGGTCGAAGCAACCTCAGGATTGGAAATCTCCACGGAAGCGTCGAGCGTGCCGTCCGGACGCACATTCCAGACGATCTGACCGTAATCATCCTCAAGTGCCGGATCGACGGAAAGGCATTTGGCAATTATGCGCGGAGCCTGACCCTGCACATTGCTCAAGACAAACGGACGCTCGGCGGCGCATTCCTGAGCGGTTTCGAAAACACCCACCGATACGGGCAGTTCACGACATTCCGTCATCGCGTTAGAACAGCCAATGACAAGCAACACGGCAGCGATGTGTTCCATGGCGAGGATCCTCTCGCCATAAGAACGGGCCATATTCGTCAAAGTTCCTGCGATGCCGGCTGGCGCGACTGATTGGAGAACAGGTCGACATGAGGCAAGCACAAGCCGCCGGCCACTTTGGGTCCGACGCTCTAGATCAACTGGAACGCGGCGGCCAGGACGACCACCGCAGCCACCCCGATTGCGGCGAGGCCGGGGGTCGGGTGGGAAGCACGGGGCGACGGCATCGCGGTTGCTTCGAGATCCTGAAACCCGCCCATCGAAACGCGTGCGGCATGTTCCAGCCTGTTGATGTCGGCAACCGTCAAAGCCATTCCTCCCGTACTGCGCAGCAGATTGCGATCGAAAACGTCATTCGGATCGGTTTCTGAACAGCTTCGGACTTTATGGTGAACAGGTGGTTAAGGCCGGCGCGGCCGGTATTCAGGCCTCTTTGGCTGTTTTGTCCGGTCAATCCGTCTCGAAATTGCCGCGAGGAACGACAAGGCGATACTCGAGGCGGTCCCCGGTGATTTCAAGCGTCGCCGTTCCGTTCAACGACGCAGGCACGACGCGCTCGAGCGCGACGCTGCCAAAACGCTTCTCGCGGGGCTGATTGTCGTTGGCCCCGATGGCTTCGGCCCATGTGAGCGATAGTGCGGTCTCGCCAGCGGAAGCAGCCGTCAGATCGGCCGTCACCTCGACGAATCCGTCGGCTCGCGACAGAGCGCCATAGCTGACTGAATTGACGGCAAGTTCGTGCATGGCCAAGCCTATATGCAGGGCGGCATTGGGGTTGAGGTATGGATTTGCACCCTGGAAGCGCAGGCTGCGCAAGGGGTCGGCTCCGTAGCGGCCGACCTGGCCGGACACCAGTTCGCGCAGTGCCGCTCCCCGCCAGTTGGACGAGGTCACCAGATCCTGGGATGAGGCAAGCGACTGCAGCCGGCCGCGAAAGCGTGTCAGGAAATCACTGAGCGTGTCCGAATAACGGCTGGTCTGGGTGGCGATGCTCTGGATGATGGCCAAAAGGTTCTTCGAGCGGTGGCTGACCTCGCGCAGCAGCGTTTTCAGCGTCTGCTCGCGACGTTTCTGCTCGGTCGTTTCGACCATAGTGGTGACGACGCCCTGCACGGCGCCGCCGTCGTCGTGATCAGCGTCTACCCATAGTTGGAACCAGCGAACGCCATCGTCGGCGGGAATGCTGAGCTCAAGATGTTCCGGATTGCCGGATGCGACTACGTTGCGTTTGGCGGCACCAATGCGTTCCGCATGCACCAGGGGCAGCATGCCGTTGCTGTCGGCAGTATCGGAAGCCCATGGCGGGCGCATGTTGCGGGCCCAGACGGTTCTCATCTCGCGATCCTGATAGAGAACCGAAATGCCGGCATTATGCAGCGCATGGAGAAGGGCCCGACCAAGCTGCATTTCGTTGTCAGCAGAATGCAGAGCGAAGATCTCATCGCTCCGTCCGCTGTCTTTCATGTCTCCGGCTCTGGATTGCATCGGTAACTTCACCCGCCCGATCCAAGCTGAACGGCTGACGGAAAAATGGGTTCCCAAAAGAAGTCCGCCGAGCGGCGTCCCGTTAAAGGATACTGCCCGGCGGTAGCTGGAAACCGCTTGAGGGGTGCGGTTCCCAGTGTTGGATCGCAGTTCACGACGCGCGTTTGAACAAGCCCGCAACAAGCGAGATGATCAGGAAAGCAAGAAAGATGAAAAACAATATCTGTGCTATACCTGCCGAGGTCCCGGCAATACCGCCGAAACCAAGAGCGCCTGCAATGATCGCGACGACGAGAAACACGAGCGCCCAGTAAAGCATGATCCATCTCCTTCAAATGGTACGGCAAAAACGTCTTTCGCTGCCGTTTGTTCCACCTTTTCCCGAAAAAGACGATCCCTGGAAATCTTTCCGGCCCGAATAGAATCGTCATGGGCAGCGGAAGTTCGAGGCGCAAGTGACGTTTGCCAGCCGCAAGGGGCCGGCGTCGTTCGATCAGTGGCAAACGGGCGACCCGTGGAAACCGGGCAGCGCGAGGCCGGGCCTGCCCGGTCCTATGCAGCGGCTTTCGCGTGCCGGTCGAAGAACAACGCCTGGCTGATCAGGGCCTTGACCATATCCGGATTGAACGGCTTGGTGACGAGGAAGGCCGGCTCCGGCCGTTCGCCGGTCAGGAGGCGCTCGGGAAAGGCGGTGATGAAGATCACCGGCACCGGCGTGGACGACAGGATCTCGTTCACCGCTTCGATGCCCGAACTGCCGTCGGCCAGCTGGATGTCGGCCAGCACCATCTTCGGCCGCGTCTTTGTGAACATCGCCACCGCCTCGGCGTGGGTACGCGCAGTTCCGACGACACGATGGCCCAGGCTTTCGACCATTTCCTCGATGTCCATGGCGATCAGCGGCTCGTCCTCGATGATCAGCACATCGGTTGCCACCTGGCGGGAAATCTCGTTGCTGGCCTCGGCGAGGAGTTCGGAGAATTCTTGATCGTCGACGTCGAGAATCTCCGCCGCCTCGTCTTCGCTGAAACCTTCCACGGCGACCAGCAGGAAGGCCTGCCGGGGACGGGGTGAAATCGCGTTTAGATTGGCGGCGGCGCGCTGTTCCCACGCCGACTGCGGATGTTCTTGCGGAACGCGGATGGCGACCGAGGTGAACAGCCTGGCGAATACCTTGTAGAGCGCGATGCGGTCGTTCGACGCGTCCGGAAAGATGTCGACGTCGGCGATGATGGCTTCGAGCATCGCGGCGACCAGCGCGTCGCCACTCTCCTGCGATCCGGAAACAGCCCGCGAGAAGCGGCGCAGGAACGGCAGGTGCGGAGCGATGGTTGCGGACAGGCTCATGATGGACGTCTCCCTCTGACGTAATTGGATAGATTGCAGGCCAAGGTAATTACAAGCCCCGGAATTAGCCCTGAAAACATAAACGCCGGCTTTCCGAAAAAGTTCCGACGGTTTGGAACTTATATAAGAGGACGGCGTTTGAGGTCGGGACGGGCAACCAGACGAGGGGACCGCCTGCTTTGCGTCGTGTATTGAAGGGCGGCAGGGTACTGGGAAAAAGGGCGAAATGAAGAGATGACGAAAGATACCACGGCTGGCGCTGCAAACAGGCGCCGGGCAGCTTCCGGCGACCCGCTCGGGCCAAACTCGGAAATCGGCCGCAAACTCAAACAATATTACGACGAACTGGTCTCCGACAACGTGCCGGATCGCTTCGCCCAATTGCTCAGCCAATTGGAACAGGCCCAACCTGCACGGAAAAAGGACTGAGGCATGGCGGCCGTCTCCCAGAGCTTCAAGACGGATCTGCTCGGCTCGATTCCGAGCCTGCGGGCCTTTGCCGTGTCATTGACGCAAAACGCCGACAAGGCCGACGATCTGGTGCAGGAAACACTGGTGAAGGCCTGGGACAAGCATGAAAGCTTCGAGCCGGGCACCAATCTCAAGGCCTGGCTGTTCACCATCCTGCGCAACGAATTCTATTCCCAGATGCGCAAGCGCGGCCGCGAGGTGCAGGACAGCGACGGCATCATGACGGCCAGGCTAGCCGTCCATCCGGCCCAGCACGGCCAGCTCGACCTCAAGGACTTTCGTAGCGCGCTCGAGCAATTGCCCGAGGACCAGCGCGAAGCCATCATCCTCATCGGCGCGTCGGGCTTTTCCTACGAGGAAGCCGCCGAGATTTGCGGCTGCGCGGTCGGAACGATCAAGAGCCGCGTCAGCCGCGCCCGCACGCGGCTGCAGGAAATCCTGAAGATTTCCGGTGATGACGAGTTTGGCCCGGATGCGATATCGGCTCAGGTGACGGGGTCGAACGCCGCCTGAACTGTCCCTCGACAATATGGGCCCCGGTAATATCGGTCCCGGTTTTCCGGACATCAAACAAGAGGGCCGCACCCGCACGCCGCCGCCACTGCCTCCACGAGATCGTCTCCCGAATAAGGCTTGGTGACCAATCTGACATC
>NZ_RZSW01000503.1:0-4662 GCF_003997375.1 Mesorhizobium sp. M5C.F.Ca.IN.020.29.1.1
CTCCTCGAGAGCCTCGACGGCGGCCTTCGAAAGGACCAGCGTGCCGCGGCGCAAAATGTCGTAGACGTTGATGCCCTGGATGGGCAGCACGTCGATGTTCGGGATGTTCGTCGCCGCCAGCTTGAAGTTCTTATCGAGCTCGGCGCCACCGATCACCAGGGCATTGGACAGGCCCAGCGTCGCGAAATTCGCGATCAGCGCCTTGGTCTTGGCCTCGGTCAGCATCAACTCGTCGATGATGATGAGCGACGCGCTCTTGGCCTTGGCCGAGAGAGCATGCTTGAGGCCCAGCGCGCGCACCTTCTTCGGCAGTTCGTGCTCGTGGCTGCGGACGACCGGGCCGTGGGCCTTGCCGCCGCCGCGGAACTGCGGAGCGCGTGCCGAATGGTGGCGGGCGCGGCCCGTACCCTTCTGCTTGTACATCTTGGCGCCGGTGCGGGCGATCTCGGCGCGACCCTTGGTCTTGTGCGTGCCCTGCTGCTTCTTGGCAAGCTGCCAGCGCACGACGCGCTGCAGGATGTCCTCGCGCGGATCAAGGCCGAAAATCTCCTCGGAGAGTTTCACCTTGCCGGCGTCCTTACCGCCAAGCGTTGTGATCTTGAGGTCCATTATTCCGCTCCCTCTGTGGCCGGGGCATCTACTGTGGCCGGGGCATCGTTCTTGGCGCCATCACTGGTTGCAATGACGCGGATTGCGGCGGGCTTCGGCGCATTGGCCGGCAGCGCAAACTTGGCCGCGTCGCGGACCAGGATCCACGCGCCCTTCGAACCGGGAACCGCGCCGCGGATCAGGATCAGGCCGCGATCGGCGTCGGTCGAGACGACCTCGACATTCTGCGTGGTGACGCGGGTGTCGCCCATGTGGCCGGCCATATGCTTGCCCTTGAACACCTTGCCCGGGTCCTGGCGCTGGCCGGTCGAGCCGTGGGTACGGTGCGAGACCGAGTTGCCGTGGGTCGCGCGGCCACCGCCCATGTGGTGCCGCTTGATAACGCCCTGGAAACCCTTGCCGATCGTGGTTCCTGTCACATCGACCTTCTGGCCGGCGACGAAATGATCGACAGTGATCTCGGCGCCGACATCGATCATGTTGTCGGCGGAGACACGGAATTCGGCAACCTTGGCCTTCGGCTCGACGGAAGCGGTCGCGAAATGGCCGCGCATCGCCTTCGACGTGTTCTTCACCTTAGCAAGGCCAACGCCGAGCTGGACGGCGGTATAGCCGTTCTTCTCCTGCGTGCGCTGCGCCACGACCTGGCAGTTCTCCATCTGGAGAACAGTGACGGGAACATGTTCCCCGGCATCGTTGTAGATGCGGGTCATTCCCACCTTCTTTGCAATCACACCTGAACGCATCGGTTCAATTCCTTTAGAGTTCCCTGTCGGGGCTGTCGCCCCTCCACGCCTCTTGTTCCTTCAGAGTTCCGGGTCGCCCCGCCCCTCTGGTTCCTTAAAGCTTGATCTCGACGTCGACACCGGCGGCAAGATCGAGCTTCATCAAAGCGTCGACTGTCTGCGGGGTCGGATCGACGATATCGAGCAGACGCTTGTGCGTGCGCATCTCGAACTGCTCGCGGCTCTTCTTGTCGACGTGAGGCGACCGGTTGACCGTGAACTTTTCGATCCGCGTCGGCAGCGGAATGGGGCCGCGGACGTTGGCGCCGGTGCGCTTGGCCGTCGACACGATTTCCCGCGTCGAGGCGTCAAGCACCCGGTGATCAAACGCCTTCAGGCGGATGCGGATATTCTGTCCGTTCATGCGTCACTTCCTTGTTCTGGCGCGGCGCGGGCAGCGCCCGCGACAGATCGGTTTAAGTCCAAATTACTCTTTGATGGTGACGACGATGCCGGCACCGACGGTGCGGCCGCCTTCACGGATGGCGAAGCGCAGCTTCTCTTCCATGGCGATCGGCACGATCAGCTCGACATCGACGGTGATGTTGTCGCCAGGCATCACCATCTCGGTGCCTTCCGGCAGCGACACGATGCCGGTCACGTCGGTCGTGCGGAAATAGAACTGCGGACGGTAGTTGGTGAAGAACGGCGTGTGACGGCCGCCCTCGTCCTTGGTCAGGATGTAGGCTTCGGCGACGAACTTCTTGTGCGGCTTGACCGTGCCGGGCTTGGCCAGAACCTGGCCGCGCTCGACACCTTCGCGGTCGACACCGCGCAAGAGCGCGCCGATGTTGTCGCCGGCCTGGCCCTGGTCGAGCAGCTTGCGGAACATCTCGACGCCCGTGCAGGTCGTCTTGGTGGTCGGACGGATGCCGATGATCTCCAGCTCCTCGCCGACCTTGACCACGCCGCGCTCGACGCGGCCGGTCACCACCGTGCCGCGGCCCGAGATCGAGAACACGTCCTCGATCGGCATCAGGAACGGCTTGTCCAGCGGACGAACCGGCGTCGGGATGTAGTCGTCGACCGCAGCCATCAATTCGCGGATCGAATCCTCGCCGATCTTCTTGTCGGAGTCTTCCAAAGCGGCAAGTGCCGAACCCTTGACGATCGGAATGTCGTCGCCGGGGAACTCGTTCTTGGTCAGCAGCTCACGCACCTCGAGCTCGACCAGTTCGAGCAACTCGGCGTCGTCGACCTGGTCGACCTTGTTCAAGAACACCACGATCGACGGCACGCCGACCTGACGGGCCAGCAGAATGTGCTCGCGGGTCTGCGGCATCGGGCCGTCGGCGGCCGACACCACCAGGATCGCGCCGTCCATCTGCGCGGCACCGGTGATCATGTTCTTCACATAGTCGGCGTGGCCGGGGCAGTCGACATGGGCGTAGTGGCGGTTGGCCGTCTCGTATTCGACATGCGCCGTCGAGATGGTGATGCCGCGCGCCTTCTCCTCAGGTGCCGCATCGATCTGGTCGTAGCGCTTGTATTCGCCAAAATACTTGGTGATCGCCGCCGTCAGCGACGTCTTGCCATGATCGACATGGCCAATCGTGCCGATGTTCACATGAGGCTTTGTACGCTCGAATTTACCTTTTGCCATAGTCTCTTTCCTTGGACGGCCTGGACCTTCAGTTCAGTCGAATGCGGGGCGCTTAGCGACAACGGCCGAAAAACACAAGTGCCTTGTGGCCGGGGGGCTTTCTCACCCGGTCTGAACCCATGATCCGGTTTTCGGGGATGTGGCGCGGATATAGGAACGAACAAGAAGGAATGGAATGGCCGAAGATAGGTTCCGCGGGTACCGGCATTCAGCGGGTGGACATCGCCGCTCCCGCCTGTTCGCCGTGCCGGATTTCCAGCCGGATCTGGCCCATTGCCGGTGTGACGCCGGTCTGATTTCCTGATCCGATGCATTTCATTCCGATCGCCATCCGCGGCCCGCTGTTCATGATCCTCTCGACCAAGTCCTATGTCGTCAACGACACCATGATGAAGCTGGCGACGGTGGGGCTGCCACCCTATCAGGTGTTGTTTCTGCGCGGGACGGCGGCAACGCTGTGGGGCATCCCGTTGCTGCTTTCGCTAGGTTACGCCAAGCAGATTCCGCTGATCCTCGACAGGAGAGTGTTACAAAGAAACCTGCTCGAGCTGGCGGCAATCCTTTGCTACGTCGTGGCGCTCGCCAACATGCAGATCGCCGATTCGACCGCCTTGGGGCAGATCACTCCCCTGCTCATGCTGATTGGCTCCTCTATCCTGTTTCACGAACGGATCGGCGGGCTGCGCATGGCGCTGATCGGGTTCGGCTTCATCGGCGCGGTGATGGTGGCGCAGCCGACCATGCAGGGCATCTCGGTCTACGCCTTGCTGGCGCTCGGCAATGCGGCATTCGCCGCCGCGCGCGATCTCGCCGGGCGGCGGATCGCCGCCGACGTGCCTGGAATGATCGTCGCAATTTCCGCGGTGGTGGTGGTGCTGGTCGGCTCAGGCGCTGCGCATCTGATGTCGGAACGTTGGGTGATGCCCGAGACGCATCATTTGCTGCTGATGGCCGGGGCCGGCTTGTTCCTGATCTTCGGCCACTTCTTCATCTTCATGGCCTATCGCGACGGGCCGACCGGCGTGGTGGCGCCGTTCTATTACTGCTTCACCGTCTGGGCGGTCATTTCGGGTCTGGTGGTGTTCCAACAGTTGCCGAACGCGCTGGCGATCAGCGGCATCCTGCTGGTGGTGGCCAGCGGGCTGACCATCGTGTCGCTCGACGAGCGTAGGCGCCGGCTGACCGTCGTCGCATAATTTGGCAGTGGTGACCAAAACAACGGTTACACCACAATTTCAACTTGGCCGCTGTCCGCAAAAAATGGAGAAACCTGTGACAAGCAAGGAGAATGCCGGCAACCGCACGCTTGCCGGAAAATGCCTGTGCGGCGCCGTACAATACGCGGTGGCCGACGAGTTCATCAACGCCGCCAACTGCCACTGCTCGAACTGCCGGCGCACCACCGGTTCGGCCTTCAAGCCGTTTGCCGGCATCGAGCGTGAGAGACTGAGCCTGACCAAGGGCGAGGACAACCTCCTGATCTTCGGCGACGAGACCGGCCACGACGTGCACTGCAAGACCTGCGGCTCATTGCTCTATTCGGTCGTCCGGGACGGCGCCTTCGTGCACGTCGCCATGGGAACCCTCGTCGACGAGCCGACCATCCGCGCGACGCAGCACATCTTTGTCGGCTCCAAGGCGAAGTGGTTCACGATCGCCGACGAC
>NZ_RZSW01000504.1:0-4631 GCF_003997375.1 Mesorhizobium sp. M5C.F.Ca.IN.020.29.1.1
CGTTATTGGGAGGAAACAGATGACGATACTGACCCCGACGCTTCCGGCTGAGGCCGGAGCAGAAGACGACATCAAAAGGATTGCCTACAGCAAAGTCTTCTGGCGCATCGTGCCGTTTCTGATGCTGTGTTATGTCGTCGCGTATCTCGATCGGGTCAACGTCGGCTTTGCCAAGCTGCAGATGTCGACCGACCTTGCCTTCAGTGAAACCGTCTACGGCCTTGGCGCCGGCATCTTCTTCATCGGCTATTTCCTGTTCGAGGTCCCGAGCAACGTCATCCTGCACAAAGTAGGGGCACGCGTCTGGATCGCCCGCATAATGATCACCTGGGGCCTGATTTCAGCCGGTTTCATGTTCACTGCATCTGCCCCGATGTTCTACCTGCTGCGCTTCCTGCTCGGTGTCGCCGAGGCTGGTTTCTACCCCGGCATCATCCTCTTCCTCACCTACTGGTATCCCTCGCATCGGCGCGCCAAGATCATCGCGATATTCATGTCCGCGATCCCCATCTCGGGGATTTTCGGTAATCCGCTTTCTGGCTGGATCATGGATTCGTTCCATGGCAGCAACGGCCTTGCTGGCTGGCAGTGGATGTTCCTGATCGAAGCGGCTCCAGCAATCCTGCTCGGCATCGCAGTCTTTTTCTTCCTTGACAACGGCATCCGTCACGCCAAGTGGCTGAGCGAAGCGGAGAAGCAGGCGATCGAGCGAGAGATCGCCCAGGAAGAGCACGGCAAGGAACGCTCACACTCCGTCGCCGGCATTTTCCGCGATCCCCGGATCTGGCTGATGTGTCTGATCTATTTCTGCTTCGTAATGGGCCAGTACGGATTGACGTTCTGGATGCCCACCCTGGTCAAGGCGACGGGCGTCGCCGGCAACCTCAACATCGGACTGATCAGCGCAATCCCGTTTATCTGCGCTGTGATCGCCATGAACTTTTTTGGGCGCAGCGCCGACAGATATCGCGAGCGCCGCTGGCACCTGGTGGTTCCCGCTCTCTTTGGAGCAGTCGGCTTTGTGGTTGCAGCTACCTCGCCCGATCCCGCCATCGCGATTGCCTTTCTGTCGCTGGCCGCAGCGGGTGCGATCACTTGTGCGCCGCTGTTCTGGTCACTGCCCACAGCGTTCCTCGGCGGAACTGGTGCTGCGGCTGGTATTGCGCTCATCAATTCGGTCGGAAATCTCGCCGGCTTCGTCAGCCCCTATCTCGTTGGCTATCTCAAGGATCTGACAGGAACGACCCAGGTCGGCATGTACGCGCTGGCCGCAATTCTAGTGGTCGGCGCGATCCTGGTTCTGACGGTCCCACCCAAACTGGTCAACCGCTAGCCGAACCGCCTCATGCAGGGAGTTTCCATTATGACCACCACCGACAAGCAGAAGGATATCCCAGCTGCAGCCGCACTAGGGGTCGCGGTTATTGGCCTCGGGTCGATGGGATTTGGGATGGCGGCATCGCTTCGCCGCGCCGGGTTCGAGGTGACGGGCTTCGACGTCAACGAGCAAATGGTGGCGCGCCTTGTCGCTAACGGCGGGCGGGGGGCACAAACCCCCGCCCAGGCCGCCCAGGCCGCGGACATCGTGGTTTCTGTCGTCGTCAACGCGGCGCAGACCGAAGCGATCCTCTTTGGTGCGGATGGAGTGGCCGAAACCCTGCCAGATGGCGCGGTGTTCGTCTCCTCAGCCACCATGGATCCTGACGTTGCACGAAATCTGGCCGCCCGGCTGGAAACCACCGGACGGCTTTATCTCGACGCGCCAATCAGTGGCGGGTCGGTCCGCGCGGCGGAAGGCGCCCTCACCATTCTGGCCTCCGGCAGCGCCGCCGCCTTTGCCAGGGCGCGGCCCGCACTCGACGCGATGGCAACCAGCCTTTATGAACTTGGAGATGAACCGGGCGTCGGCGCGGCATTCAAGATGATAAACCAGTTGCTCGCCGGTGTGCATATCGCGGCAGCGAGCGAAGCCATCGCCTTGGCCGCACGGCAAGGGCTCGATATTCGCAAGGTCTACGAGGTCATCACCGCCTCGGCCGGCAATTCATGGATGTTCGAGAACCGGATTCCGCACGTGCTCGACGGCGACTATGCCCCACGCAGCGCCGTCGACATTTTCGTCAAGGATCTCGGTATCATCCAGGATATGGCGCGCAGCGCCAAGTTCCCCGTGCCGGTCGCGGCCGCAGCGCTGCAGATGTTCCTGATGACCTCGGCGGCCGGGATGGGGCGCGATGACGATGCCTCGGTCGCCCGACTCTACGCAAAGATCACGGGCACCGACTTGCCCGGCGAACCGCAAACCTGACCAGGACCGGACCCAGCCATGCCCCGCTTCGCCGCCAATCTCACCATGATGTTCAACGAATGGCCGTTCCTCGACCGGTTCGCTGCCGCCGCCGCTGTCGGCTTTGAAGCGGTCGAGTTCCTTTTTCCTTACGAGCATAGACCCGATGCGATCGCGGAACGCCTCGCAAAGAACGGTCTTAGCCAGGTTCTGTTCAACCTGCCGCCCGGTAACTGGGTTGCCGGTGAGCGTGGACTGGCCTCCCTGGCAGAACGGTTCGACGAGCTTCAGGTCGGCGTTGAAACAGCGCTCTCCTACGCAGAGGCGACCGGCGTCAAGCGCCTCCATCTCATGTCGGGGATTGCCTCTCGCGACGACAAGGAAGCTGTCGAGGCCTACCAGAAGGCCATCGTCTGGACGGCCGGGAAACTTGCCGACCGAGGCATCGATCTCTTGATCGAGCCGATCAACGGCCGTGACATGCCGGGTTACTTCCTCAACGACTTCGGCTTCGCTGAAGCTCTCGTCCGCGACCTGGCGCTACCCAATCTCAAGCTGCAATTCGACATCTACCATCGTCAGATCATGCATGGTGACGTCACCAAGGCGCTTCGCCGGCTGATGCCGCTCATTGGTCACATCCAGATCGCCAGCGTGCCTTCGCGGCATGAACCGGCGACCGGGGAACTCGATGATCACTTCATTTTCGACGAGCTGGACCGGCTAGGATATGCCGGCTTTGTCGGCTGCGAATACCGGCCGAGGAGCAAGACGCTCGACGGGCTCAGCTGGCTCGCTCCCTATACCGGCGAGCGCCAGCGCCCAATTTCCGGTGCCAAGCGTGGAGTTCTATCATGACGCTCTCGCTCGGCTGCATCGCGGACGATTACACCGGTGCCTCGGACCTGGCGAACACGCTGGCCAAAGAGGGTCTGCGTACGATCCAGACCATCGGAATTCCCACGGACGACCTGGCTTTGCCCGAAGTCGATGCGATCGTCGTTTCGCTGAAAATCCGGTCGATCGCCGCATCTGAGGCGGTCGAACGTGCCCGTGCCTCTGATCGCTGGCTGCGCGAGCGCGGCGCCGATCATGTCATGTACAAGATCTGTTCCACCTTCGATTCGACTGACAAGGGCAATATCGGCCCGGTGCTCGATTCCCTGCGCGCCGATGCCGGTGAAACAACGGTGCTGGTGACGCCGGCCTTTCCGCAGACCAGTCGCACCGTTTATCAGGGCAATCTCTTCGTCGGCGCGGCGCCGCTCAACGAAAGCCCCCTTAAGGATCATCCGCTCAACCCCATGCACGATGCCAACCTGGTCCGCGTTCTAGCTCGGCAGAGTGCTGTGGCGGTTGGACTCGTCGATCTCTCAATCGTTGCGCGTGGCGCGGAGGCGATCGTCGAGCGGCTGGCACAGCTGGCCTCCGATGGGAGCGGAGCAGCCATCACCGATGCCGTGTTCGAGAGCGACCTTGAAGCAATTGGTGCGGCGGCGCTACGTCAGCGGTTGTCGATCGGAGCCTCGGGCTTGGGATTGGGTCTTGCCCGCGGCCTGATCCGGGCGGGCAGCGTACGTCGCCACGAGCGGACTGCTGTTTACGGCAAGCCGGTCGCGGGACCAGCAGTTGTTCTTGCAGGAAGCTGTTCACAGGCGACTTTGCAACAGATCGCCAAAGCCGAGCAGACAATGCCCGTCCTGCGGCTCGATCCTGAAAAGCTTATGAACGGACGGGAGGAGGCAAAGCTTGCCCTCGATTGGGCGGCCGAGCGGATGGCCCGAACTCCCGTCATCATCGCCAGCAGCTCGAATCCGGATGATGTATCCAGGCTGCAAACCCGCTACGGACGCGATGCGGTCGGCCAAGTCATTGAGCAGTCCCTTGCGGCGATTGCCGAACGTCTGGTGGAACGGGGCGTGCGCCGGCTGATCGTCGCGGGCGGAGAGACATCCGGCGCGGTGGTCGACCGGCTTGCCATTCCCGCATTTGGCCTCGGGCAGGAAATCGTTGCGGGCGTGCCCGTGTTGCACAGTATTGGAGGTCGTCACGGCGACATGGTGTTGGCTCTTAAATCAGGAAATTTCGGCGGCGAAAGCTTCTTCGCGGACGCTTTGGCCATCATGGCATAAGCGCCGTGGCGGCTCTGGGGCCGTTTCCAGACGGTCAGGTTTCGGATGCGGCTCAGGGATAGCTGCCGTTCATCCAGGAGGCGCTGGCGCAAATATCCTGACGCGTCGTCGCGAATGTCGTCACGATCGCGATAGGGCGCTCTTCATATAAGGAGGGCGGGCCTGCCTGCTGGAAATGAGACAGGCCACCGGTCGCTCAACCCGTTTTAGAG